>JAHECI010000190.1:0-2201 GCA_024641825.1 Desulfobacterales bacterium
TGAGAAGGGGGATGCTCAAGGTTGAACTTCTGGGGAGGGGTTTCGCATGGCTGGACACCGGAACCCAGGAAGCCCTTCAGCAAGCCGCCAGTTACGTCCAGGCCATCCAGGAAAGACAGGGGCTTAAAATTTCGTGTATTGAAGAAATTGCATACAACCTCGGCTACATCGACAAAGAAGAACTTGCCACCCTGGCCGCCGAAACCATGAAAAACGAATACGGCCGTTATCTTATGAGATTAATAGCCGAGGAGGAAAACAACAACGGCATAAATTCATGAAATAAAGTGCCTAAAGTGAGCTAAAGTTTGAAGTGAGCTAAAGTGCCTAAAGTTAAGGTATTCTATCAATTTTAATTATAATTGATCGCACTGAAAGCCGTTCTTCAATTTAAGGCAATTTAGGCTTTTTAGCTCACTTGATCTCCGAGGGATCCATGCCTATTTCAGCTGGAAACGGATGGGCACCCGAACCCACATCTTTACTTTTTTATTCCCCCGTGTTCCCGGATCAAAGGTCCAGTGTTTTACCGCAGCCACGGCCGTCCGGTCCAGAATAGGGTGGCCGCTGGAGGATAGAACCCGCAAATCAGCGGCACTCCCGTCTTTGTCCACCAGAACTTCCAGCACAACCACCCCCTGAAAACCTCTTTTTCGCGCCATTTGAGGATAGGGCGGGGGAGGGTTGATTCGATACAGGGGCCTGGCTTCGCGGATGATCTCAATGGCCGGGGACGGTGTCCCGATGACTGCGGATTTTTCTGGAACGGTCGACATTTCAGGTTGTACCGGCGTGTCCGGAGCCTCTGAAACGTTGACTGCCGGTTCAGGAATTTCTTTGGATAGATCCTTTTCCTCGGATTTGACCATTGGTTTAACGATTTTCTTGGGTTTGGCCTCAGGGCGGCGTTTGTGTACAGGCTTCTTTTTAACTATTTTAACGGGCACCTGCTTTTGGATTGGGGGAAGCGGCGGTTTCATTGCAGGTTCGGATATGGGTATTTGAGGCTGCCGCATGACCAAGGTCATGGTCATAACCCGGGGCTTCAGACGATGAAGCGGTTTTTTCTCCATGGGGTCGACCGTCAATCCCAGGAGAATCCCGTGTATCCCCAGCGCCAGCAGCGTCGATATTAGTATTCGTTTCACTTTAGTTGTTCAGCTTCTGCCTGAAGGGAAATTCGTTGTATGCCTGCCATCCGGATTTGATCCAGAACCTGGAAAAGTTGCTGGTATGGAAGGTTGCGGTCCGCAAAAAGGAGTACCCCGGGTTCACTTGCAGATGCAGTTTTTGTTCTCAAAACCGACGCCAGATCGTCAAAAGGAACGCGTTCTTTGTCAATATAAATGGTTCGGTCTGATTTTACGGTAACGGAAAGCACGAGTTGTTTATCGATTTTAGCCGAAGAGGATGTGGGCAGCAGAACCGGCAGACCCCGGTGAACGGCCATGGAGAGCATGGCGTATATGAAAAAGACCAAAAGGAGAAACACAATGTCAATCAAAGGAAGCATCTCGATGCGGACTTTTTTGTTGGTTCTTACGTTGATTTTCATTGGGCGCCTTCTTTATCTCTGCCGTTGGGGGTGACCAGCTTTTCATAAACGATTTCAAGGCTGGTTGCATATTTTTCAATGGAAAGAGCGGCATTTTCCACCCGTGAATTAAAATAATTGTAAGGAAATACCGAAAAAATGGCGATCCCGAGTCCCGATGCCGTTGTGATCAATGCTTGGGCGATTCCGGCGGTTACAGCCTCCGGGTGTTCAATGCCGGTGGCTCCCAGCACTTCAAAAGAAAGAATGATCCCGATGACGGTACCGAAAATACCCAGGAGCGGCGCCACGGTAATCATCGTGTCCATGACGCCCATATATTTCTGCATCCGCTTGATCTCTTCGGCGGCGGCAGCTTCCATGGCTTTAACCATGGAAAACTCTCGATGAAGGATTCCGGTGATCAGAATTTTGATGATATAGTCCTTTGATCCCTGGGTCTTTAGTCTTATGGAATCCCAGTCTCCCAGACGGCACAGTTCGAGAACCTCATCGAGGAGCGCCTTGTCCCGGCTCATATCCATTCCGATCCAAAAGAGAATCCGTTCGATAATCACTGCCATCACAATAATGGAGCAGGCCAGCAAAGGGTACATGACCGGTCCGCCGCTGATAAATATCTCCAGCATAATTTCTCCTGTTATAT
>JAHECI010000190.1:2301-6503 GCA_024641825.1 Desulfobacterales bacterium
TCATAATTGCCGTCGATGATTTCAGCATCCGTATAGGTATAACTCCCGCTCAGTGTCACTTTTTCATACACTTTGCTGAGAACCATTTCCACGCCTTTCCGCCGGGTTTTTCCGTCCAGATTCACATTGGCGCCAAAGAACCCGCTGGCCGGGTCGTAAAGAATTTCATCTTTTGTATCGATGAAAAAGAGATTCACATGTGCGAACAGGCTGGGTGTGAAATAATGCCGGACACCCAGTTCATAATCGTCGGATGTTTGGGGCATCAAATCTGTATTAATGGTATTGGTATAAAAGTTGAACAGTTCATCCAAAACCGGATATCTGAAGCTGTGTGAAAAACTGAAATATGCATACGATTTTTTATAAAAATTGTAATTGATCCCTGCCGTGTAAAGATTTTCACTCATTTCAGTGGAATCCGGCGTGCTGGGCTTAAATTTAAATTTTGCCTTATCATACCGATATCCGCCGGAAATGGAAAGATTGTCCAGAAGGTAGATTTCGTCATGGACGTAAAGCCCGTAGTTTTCCTTTTCCAGTTCAAACATCCCCACATCCGGATACCCCAGGTACATGGTGGTGTTGGTGATGTCTTCGGCAGCGTTCTCGAAGTCCAAACCAAACGTTAAACTGTTGTTGAATCCATAGATCTTTTCTTTGAAAACAAACTGGGGGGAAACTGCAAAGGTTTCAATGCCGGTATCCCCTTCATAGGTTCCTCCGGAAAAGGAGCTAAAGAATAGGGAACTTCTATCTCTATAAGAAAAATCGATCTTAAACAGACTGTCGTTTAAAAAGTATATTTCCGGCGCCAGTTTTACATAGTAATCCTCAACGTCTGCATAATCGTCCGGATGCAGGGTGTCCGTTCTCGAAACGCCATTTTCAAACTCGCTCTTTTTTATGGCGCCTGGCAAACCCGTATCGTCTTTATGATAGCCGCCGCTCAACTTGATTTTCATCCGGTCCCCCACGAAATACCCCAGATCGGCGCCCACATCCCCGGCCTCGGTTTTACTGTTATCCCGGTATCCGTCGGAATTAATATAACTCCCGGATATATCGTAAGATAATTTTTTCGTAGATCCGCTGGTGGATGCACTCGCTCTGAACGTGTTATAACTTCCGGCTGCCACTTCTGCATCGGTTTTAAATTCTTTTCCTTCTTTAGTTATAATATTGATCACTCCGCCGGCGGCGTTGTCGCCATACAGGACGCTTCCTCTTCCGCCCCGGATAACTTCGATTCTCTCGACCCTGTTCAGAGAGAGCAGCGTCCAGTCGCTGCCACTCAGATCCGGTTGGTTGACGCGCCGTCCATCGACCAGTACCAGGGTGTTCAGAGTTGCGGTCTCTCCGAAACCCCGCAAATCGACGGTGTAGTTACGTTGATTTCCCGCAATATCATTGACCTGAATACCGGCTTGGGTTCTCAAGAGATCCGGAATATTACGGGCGGTCGAATTTTTTATATCATTTTCCGTAATCACGGAAACATTCGCCGGCACCGACGAGATTTTCTCCGCCTGTCGGGTGGCGGTCACCACCACCTCTTCCAGGGTCGCGTCCGATAGCTCGTTCTTTTTTTCATCTTCTGCCTGGATCGACCCCGGAAGCACCAAGGCCGTCAGGATAACACAAAAATGGATCCACCTTTTCATCATTTTTCTCCTTCCCTAAATTGGGTTTTATTTAGGGCCCGGGGCAAAAAAAAACCCGGACCGAATTTAATCGATCCGGGGATGTCCCATTTTTATCCTCGAGATCCTCCTGGCAAACCTCAGTCCACGGTGGTTATACCATCTGTTCAGACAGGTCTTCTGACTTCCCCGCCCTTTTGGCAGCCTTCCCATCCATAGTCGACAGTGGCGAACAGTGGCCAAAAGGGTTCCCTTTACCAAAACGTGATTGGCAAGGGGCGGAGTTACAGCGGCGGGCCCGTCCCCGAATTTAACGGGGTTCCCTATTAAGCTCAAATCGAGCATCTAAACAAAACAGAATTTATTTAAAATAAATGATCCGGTTACGTCAAGAAAAATTTTTTGGATCACCTCCCGATTCGTTTGGGGTAATTCGGGTAAAATAAGTGTATCATCACCAATTGACCAAGGGTGATTATAAAGGGTTCAAGGATTCCAGGGTTCGAGGGTTCGAGTGATCCGCCACAAAAACAGGCGGATAAAAATGCTAAAAAATTACAAATAATAGCTGAAAAAAAGCATCGCAGAAATCGAAAGAATGTTAAAGGCACGGATTAAGTTGTTAAAAAAAAACCCTTGGATCTTTGACCCCTGGAATCCTTGAACCCTCTTCTTCAACTTAAACCAAATTTATTTTTTCCTGGAAAACCTGGTCTTCAGGGCCCGGATTCTTTACGCTTTATCTGCAACGCCGGCTTCCTCGAAGGTGAGCACTTCTTTAAAAACACACACCGCGCCTTCCATAATACTCATGGCCAATGCACCGCCGGTTCCTTCACCCAGGCGCATCCCGAGGTCGAGTATCGGTGTTATCCCGAGATGTTTCAACATGGCTTTGTGCCCGGGCTCTTCGGAACAATGTCCGGCAAATATATAATCCGTTGCCAGGGGAGAAAGGATGCCGGCGATCAGCGCACCGGCTGTTGAGATAAAACCGTCGATGACCACCGGACGGCCATAAAAGGCTCCGGCCAATACACACCCGGCGATTCCACCGATCTCGAAACCCCCGACCTTGGCCAGAACATCCAGTCCGTCATCAGGATCCGGCTGGTTGATTTGGATTCCTTTTATGACTGCCCCTTGTTTTAATCGAAGACCTTCGTCGTCAACACCGGTTCCCCGGCCCACCATTTCTTCGGGAGGAATCCCGGTCACCACACATCCAATGGCCGCAGAAGGGGTGGTGTTGGCGATTCCCATGTCTCCTGTCCCTAAAATTTCAACGCCTTCATCAAACAACCCGGCTGCAAGCTGAAAACCGGTTAATACCGATGTTTCTGCCTCCTGACGGGTCATGGCCGGTCCTTTTGCCAAGTTTGCCGTGCCCCGAGCGGTTTTTCGGACCAGCAGTCGATCCCCGCCCTCTATCCTGTCCGGGTTCATTTCCGGAATAATGCCCATGTCCACCACCCAGACGTCTGCGCCGACGTGTCGGGATATGGCATTGATTCCCGCACCCCCTTTTAAAAATGTTTGTACCATGGCACCGGTCACCTCTTGGGGATAGGCACTGACACCTTCACTCGCAACCCCATGATCTCCGGCCATCACCAGAACAGCTTTGCGCTTCACCGAAGGCGAAAGGGTCTTCTGGATGCCGCAAAGGCGTTCCGAAACGTCATGAAGCCTTCCCAGGGCCCGGGTGGGCATTACCAGCTGAGCCGTTCGTTCTCGGGCTTTTTGGATCCATGTATTGTCCAGCGGTTTGATTCCTTTTAAAATATCTTCCAATTTCATAGTGTTCGCTCCTTTTCGTTACCAAAAAAAAATCCCCAAGCGATAATCGCTCGAGGATTTACCATCTCCCCAAAAACAGAACTCAATGGCAGGTCTTCTGACTTTCGGATCGTTCTACTAGCCGCGCCTTCCCACCCAGAGGCTTGTGCAAAATATCCCCTTTTGACCAATTTCTGTGTCAGGCTTAAATTTTAATCCTCGGAATACTATTTGTATGCCTACGGTTAAAATCTTCGCCTTCCTTGAATTTGATAAAAAATTGAACACTTTTCACACGCCTCGCTCAACAAATCGGACAGTGGCATCTTGCGGCGTTGGTCCCCGATTACAGCGGCGGGTCCGTACCGGAATTTAACCGGTTTCCCTATTCACCCCGAAATTTTCACGGGGCACCATTAAGTTGCATCGTTAAATTTTCCAATTCAAATAGATGAACACGGATGCCTTGTCAATAGATTTCCATGATCGATCCAGGGCACGGGCATTATAGTTCCAAGAGAAAGAGAACGCTCCACCGCAAGCCGGAGCCGTGCCGGAGTTATCAAGAACGATTCGTCAAAAACATATCCCGGTGGTTCTCTAAAAAATTTAAAGAAGCCTTTAAATGATCGAAGGAAAAGACCTCCAACGACACAACACCTTCATACTGTTGTAACATTCTAATAACGGTCTCTGCATTCTCTTTTGCCAAGCGATCCAACGGCAGGTGGTCTTTTTGATTGTCCACACCGTGAAGGTGCAATATGGGGATTCTGTTTT
>JAHECI010000191.1 GCA_024641825.1 Desulfobacterales bacterium
ATCCTCAATCTTGCTTTTGGTCGGGGCAAACCTTGTGAGCCTTTAGACATGCCGGGGCTTGCGCTTCTAACCGAAAATGTGATGAATGAAAGCGGCCTCGGAGCATTAGAACAGGAGGAGATTGAACGGGCCTTGTCCGGGAAAAATACAAGCGTTCGTTTCCGTGTCGGTGAAGACCGTTTTTTATTGAAAGGGGAGACGGTGACCCGTGAAGTTCCCTTGCTTTTCCAATTACTATACGCCCATTTTGTGGATCCGGGATTTAGAAAAGAAGCTTATGAGCGCTCTTTGGAGGTATACCGGCAGAAATACCTGGAACTTTCCAGTTCAATCGACGGCGCCATGGAACTTTCCGGCCTTCGTTTTCTTGCAGGAGGAGACCCTCGTTTTGGCCTTACTGACACTGAAAATTTCAATAAATTAACCCTGGACGACGTCAGATCTTGGATCACCCAGTCCCTTGGAAATGATGATGTAGAAGTGTCCGTTGTGGGAGATTTCGATATGGAATCCACCATCAAGTTGGCCGCCCAATATTTCGGAAGCCTTCCCCTGAGACCGATCATCGACGAACCCAAGGAAAAAAGGTTGCCGGTGTTTCCCGCCGGTCAATCCAGAACCCTATCTGCTTCGACAAAGATCCAAAAAGGATTGATCGCTGTTGCCTATCCAACGGAAGATTTATGGGATATCCGCCGAACACGCCGCTTATCTGTTCTGTCTTCAATTATTTCAGACAGGCTTCGTGAACAGATTCGGGAAAAGCTGGGAGCTGCCTATACCACCTTCGCTTTTAACCGTCCGAGTCGTGTCTATCCGGGATATGGAGTTCTTCAGGCATGGGTTTATGTCGATCCCCATGAAGCGGACATGCTGATAAAAAAAGTAAAAAAAATATCATCAGACCTGGTAAAAGATGGTTTGACCCAGGATGAGTTGCACCGGGCCATAGCACCGTCCCTCACCAGCATCAAAGATATGCTTCGAAAAAATACCTACTGGCTCGATACGGTACTGACAGGCTCTGAAAAATATCCCCAGCAGATTGACTGGAGCAGGACCATAAACAAGGATTATGCGTCTATTACCCAAGAAGAAGTTTCAAATATCGCAAAGAAATACCTGGACAACCATCGGGCGGCAACCATTATCGTAAGGCCCGACAAACCCTAAATACGCCGATTATTTTGGATAAGAATCGTACAGGAGATTGCTCAACTTAACGAACTCCTCTGTATTCAACGTCTCGGCCCGTCGAACAGGATCGATGCCTGAACGTTCGAGTATATGCTTTGCCGTATTTGCGTCGATGTTGAGTTCGCTTGCGGCGAGGGCATTTTTCAGGGTTTTCCGTCTGTTTCCGAAAGCCCCTTTGATAACCCTGAAAAAGAATGTTTCATCTCGCACTGGATGTACGACCTTACTTTTAAATTTTACTTCCAGGATCTCGGAATCGACTTTGGGTTTTGGATAAAATAGAGACGCCTTGGCATCGGCCAGTTTTTTTATATCCGAACAGTAGCGGAGCATAACGGTCAACCGTCCGTAATCCTTACACTCCGGTTGCGCTAAAATGCGTTGGGCCAATTCCTTCTGAAACATGAGAATGGCCCGGCTCACCACTTTTCTGGATTTTATAAGTTGAACCAGAATCTGGGAAGAAATATTATAAGGAAGATTGCCCATTACCACGATCTTTCGGCCGATATTTTCTGCCAGAACTTCGATATCAACGGTCAATATGTTTTTTTCGATGATAACCGTATTTGAAAGACCGCTGACCAGAAGCTCTGTCTTTAAGATGTCGATAATTTGTTGATCTCTTTCAACCGCAAAGACCTTCTTCGCTTGACGCGCCAATGGAATGGTCAGAGCGCCCAGGCCTGCTCCGATTTCAAGCACAACGTCTTCGGGTAAGATTCCGGACCGATTTACAATCATTTTTGTAAACGCCGGATCTATTATAAAATTTTGGCCCAGCTGTTTTTTGGGTCGGATATTGTGGGCGCCAAGTAGAATTCTTGGAGATGTCATAACGTTAGGCAAGAAAGTGCTTCAATAAATTTCATGTTTTACGCGCTCGTATGGCGATAAAAATTTTCCGGGTTACAAAGTAAGCCGCGATACCCGGCAGAATTCCCAGTATTACGCCTCCGGCGACCATGGCCATTGTAACGTCCGTTCCCAGTTTTAAAAGTTCTAAAATCGACTCGAATTTTACATGAAATGGGGCTGGATGGCCCAGAATAAACATTCCGGTTTTATAACTTCCCCAATAAAAAAGCGGCGCGGTCAGCGGATTACAAAACCAGACGCCGAGGGCTGCAGCAGCTTTGCTCCCGCGAAAAATAAATGCCAGGGCAACGGCGATAACCGTATGAAACGGCATGGTTGGGGTTATGCCGATAAAAACTCCGATGGCCATTCCCACGGCGACATAATGGGGATCTCCGTGAAGTTGTTTTACCCGTTCCGTGAATTCCCGGATATTAAATTTTTTTAAAAAATTTTCTGATTTCTTGACCCTAGGATCTAGTTCTGTTTTTTTCATCTCTTTTTCGTGGTTGAGAAATTCGTTTTCGTCTGAGGCTATCATGAAAAGTCGTTATTTTCAACGACTCATTAGCCCTTCAAACCTCCCGTCGGTTTCCAAGAGAAACACGCCGTCGTTTCGCTGTACCGAAATCAACTGCGTTCACCCTGGGCGAAGCGATTGTATATCTTGACTTTTCAGTCGATTTTTGCTGAACTCATAAAAAGGTTTTTGTGGGTGAATCCAAAACACTCATGATGGGAGTAAAGCAGAAGGAGGATCACATGACCCGGAAAAAAGGAAAGTCTGTCAGTTTCGATGCAATGGTAAAGTTTTTCATGCAATACTACAACATTCCAACGAAGAAAGATGTCGACAAGCTTATGGACAGGATGGATGGACTTGAGAAGGCGATAAAGTCCTTTGAACTATATGCCAAAAGAAGGTCGACGCCCGCTGTAAAATCGGCCAAAGCAACCGCTTCCGCCGAAAAATCTACCCTAACTTCTTCTGACCTGGCACTTGAAGTTATCGGAAGGTTCAAAAAAGGCGTGGGATTTTCTGAGATTCAGGCCAGAACGGGTTTTGGAGAAAAAAAACTTCGCAATATTATTTACCGGCTGCATAAAATGGGAAAAATCGTCCGCAAGGAACGCGGGGTTTATGTTGCCGCTTAATTTTATTTTGGTATTTACGCTGATACGCATGGAATCTTACAGGTGCTCCTATCATGAATACATCGATTGACAAAAACAACCCGGATCTTCAAGAAGCCGTCGCCGTTTATGGCTATTCTATAAAACATGCCGTAGAACTCAAAGAAATCAATTCTATTTTTTATCTTCTTGAACATACGCCAACAGGCACCCGACATGCTCACATCAGCAACAACGACAAAGAAAATACTTTCAGCGTAGCCTTTAAAACAGTGCCCTCGGATTCAACCGGTGTTGCCCACATCTTGGAACATACGGCGTTATGTGGCTCCAGCAAATTCCCTGTACGCGATCCGTTCTTTTCCATGCTTAAAAGGAGTTTGAGCACCTTCATGAACGCCTTTACTGCATCCGACTGGACCATGTATCCTTTTTCCACTCAGAATAGAAATGACTTCTATAATCTGATGGATGTTTATCTGGATTCTGCTTTTTTCCCCACCATCGAAGAGCTTAGCTTTAAGCAGGAGGGGCATCGCCTTGAACTGGCGGATGATACGCAAGATACGGATTCATTGAAACTGGTTTATAAAGGCGTTGTTTACAATGAGATGAAAGGGGCCATGTCTTCTCCCAACCAGGTCATGGTCCGATCTATTTTAAATGCAATCTACCCGGAGACCACCTACAGTTATAATTCCGGCGGAGATCCTGCCGTCATTCCCCAGCTGACATACGATCAGCTGAAGGCCTTTCATCGACGTCATTACCATCCCAGCAACGCTTTCTTTTATACCTATGGGAACCTGCCTTTAAGCGACCATCTGAAGTTTATCCATGATAAAATTTTGATCCATTTTAAACCCATAGACCCCAAGACCGACGTTCCACCGCATCCGAGATGGCCCAGTCCTGAAAGGAAAACCTATCCATATCCATTGGATAAAAACGAAGATCCAACAAAAAAATGCCAGGTTTGTGTGGCATGGCTCACCGCCGATATCCAAGATTCTTTTGAAATCCTGATTCTTGCCCTTCTTGAGAAAATTCTTCTTGGCAACTCGGCATCTCCCCTGCGCAAGGCATTGATAGATTCCAAACTCGGATCATCCCTTTGCGATGGCACCGGATATGATGCCGACAACCGGGATACCCTGTTCGTCTGCGGATTAAAGGACGTCGAAAAATCGGATGCCGGGGAAGTCGAAACGATAATTTTCGATGTTTTAAAAAATTTATCCCAACAGGGAATAGACAAACAGATCATCGAATCCGCCGTTCACCAGATAGAATTCCGTCGAAAGGAGATAACCAATACGCCGTATCCATACGGAATTAAACTGCTCTTGGCTTTTGCCGGAAGCTGGTTTCATGGGGGGGATCCCGCAAGAGTATTGCAGTTCGATGCGGATCTTAAACGACTTCGTCATGAAATTTCCAAAGGGCCCTTCCTTGAAAACCGGATCAGAAAATATTTTCTGGACAACCCCCACCGGGTCCTTCTTTCCCTGGTTCCGGATCAATTTATGGAAGAAAAAGAACTTGAACGCGTTTCAGCGGAACTGGATCGGATCAAAAACGGTATCCTGCCGTCAGAACTTGAAAAAATTAAAAGAGATACCCGCACGTTAAAAAAACTCCAGGAAGAAAAAGAGGATATTTCCTGTTTGCCCACCCTGGAACTCGAAGAAATTCCGAAAGAAATTCAACGGGTAAAACCATCGGCATCGTTCTCCTCGATACCGGCCACCTGTTATCAACAGGCCACTTCGGATATTTTTTATTTTCTGACAGTGGCCGGAAGCGGATTGCTGTCAAAACAACGGCTCCCGTTGGTCCCTTTTTTCTGCCATGCCTTTTCCAAGGTGGGCACAGCGGTCCACGACTATGTGGAGATGGCACAGCAGATCGATGCCTATACCGGCGGCATCGGCCTGTCCTGCGATGCCCGAACCGGTTTTGACGATTCCGGCGCATGTCTCCCCATTGTTGCTTTTAGTGGGAAATGCCTGGTGCGGAATCAGCGTAACATGTTTGAAATTATTGAAGAGCTTTTGTGCAAATTCGATTTTTCAGACCTGGATCGTTTAAAAAGTCTTTTTCTGGAATACCGGTCCGGCCTGGAATCGATGATTGTTCAAAACGGGCACAGACTGGCCATGACCCTGGCGTCAAGGAATTTTTCCGTTAGCAATGCCCTTAGCGAATCCTGGAATGGAATTCACCAGTTACAGACCATAAAAAAGATCACCGATAATCTTTCGGAAAAGACCCTTAAATCCGTCTCCGAGGAACTTTTCGAAATCGGCAGGATTTTGTTTACAAAAAATAATCTTAGAACCGCTTTGATCGGTGAAGACCCTGCAATTTCTGCAGCCGCTTCATCCATCGCAACCTTACAAAACGGGCTGAAAGAAGGATCGGAATCTTTAACATCGTCCCATGGATTCCATCCGCCGGAAATCGACGTTTTTGATGCGATTCCCAGAGAAGGATGGAGTACATCATCTGCGGTCTCATTTGTCGCCGCAGCATTTAAGGCCGTTCGTCTGGAACATGATGATGCACCCGCCCTATCGGTTATCAGCAAAATACTCAGATCCATGTATCTGCATCGTGAAATTCGCGAAAAAGGCGGCGCCTACGGCGGGTTTGCCATCTATAATCCTGAATATGGGGCTTTCCATTTCGGTTCTTACAGAGATCCGCACATCGTTTCCACCCTCAAAGTCTACGACGGCGCTCGGGATTTCATAAGATCGGGAGACTACAGCAACGAAGATGTCAAAGAAGCCATTCTCCAGGTATGTTCTGAAATTGACAAGCCGGATCCCCCGGGCCCGGCGGCCAGAAAAGCTTTTTTCAGAAAGATCGTCTCGTTGTCGGACGAGATGCGAAAACGGTTTAAGGAAAACCTCCTGTCGATTACCCGGCATCAAGTCATGGACGCTGCTGAAAAATATTTCCAGGATATGGATGATCGACAGGCCGTGGCGGTGATATCGAGCGAGGACAGATTGAAGTCCGCCAACAGAGAACTTGGGGACAACCCGCTGAAACTTTTTAGAATCTAACATAGTGTCCATTCACAATTGTTAAATGGGCACGATGCGTTTCCATCCATAAATGAGCTATTTTTCTTGATACACTGCCGCGGCCGCATCCAGTGCACCGGGCTGAACCTTAAAATTTTCAGCTTTGAGTACCGTTTCAAGGGCCGAGAGAAAAAGCAAAACGTTCCGGGGGTGGCTGGTATGCCCCATGAGTCCGACCCGCC
>JAHECI010000010.1 GCA_024641825.1 Desulfobacterales bacterium
CAGCGCCGAAGGGATCATGGCGGGGTCATTTTCATTGACCTGCGGGACAAAAATGGTCTCACCCAGGTTGTCTTCAACCCTGAAGTCAGCCCCGCCGTTCATGCAAAGGCCCATGTCATCCGGAGCGAATACGTCATCGGTATCCGGGGGAATGTTAAAAAAAGACTGGAAGGGATGACCAACCCCAAGCTCAAAACCGGCGAGATAGAGGTGTTTGCCACAGAACTTAAAATATTAAATGCCGCTGAAACGCCGCCGTTTATGATTGAAGACCATGTGGATGTTTCGGAAAATATTCGGCTGAAATTCCGTCATATCGATCTGAGGCGGCCACTTTTACAAAAAAACCTCATCACCCGGCACAGGGCTGCCACCCTTATAAGACAGTATCTAAACGACCATGGATTTATCGATACTGAAACGCCGGTGCTCACCCGCAGCACCCCCGAAGGCGCAAGGGACTATCTTGTGCCCAGTCGGGTTAATTCGGGAATGTTTTACGCCCTGCCCCAGTCTCCACAGCTTTTCAAACAGCTGCTGATGATTTCCGGGTTTGACCGGTACTACCAGATTGTCAAATGTTTCAGAGATGAAGATCTCAGAGCGGACCGCCAGCCGGAGTTCACCCAGATCGACATGGAGATGTCTTTTGTCGGGGAAGACGATGTGATGGAAATTACGGAAAACATGATGGTCAATCTCTTTAGGGACCTTCTGGAGAAAGACCTTCAAACACCCTTCCCGCGCCTCTCTTATGATGATGCCGTCGGTCGTTTCGGGTTGGATAAACCCGATATTCGATTTGACCTTGAGCTTATTGATATTTCAGACATTGTGGAGAAAGCAGGGTTCAAGGTCTTCTCCGATGCCGTTAAAAAAGGCGGCATCGTTAAGGCGATAAATGCCAAAGGCTGCATCGATTTTACACGAAAAGAGATCGATGATTTGGCGGAATTCGTCACTGTTTACCGGGCAAAGGGACTGGCATGGATCAAGGTACGCGAAGATTCATGGCAATCTCCCATTGCAAAATTCTTCACCGACGATGAGAAACAGGCCCTTGCACAGCGGATCGATATGCAGCCCGGCGATCTTGTCTTTTTTGTTGCCGATCAGCCGAAGATCACCCACGAGGCCCTGGGGCAGCTTCGAAACTTTCTGGGGAAAAAGCTCGGACTGATCGAAGAAGACACCTTCAGTTTTCTCTGGGTCACCCGGTTTCCATTGCTGGAATTTGATGAAAACGAAGGCCGGAACCAGGCATTGCACCATCCGTTCACGGCCCCCCTTGAAGAAGATTACGGTCTCCTGGAAGATGACCCGCTTTCTGTCAGATCAAGAGCCTATGACCTGGTGTTGAACGGTTCGGAGATCGGCGGCGGGAGCATCCGTATCCACCAGCGGGAACTTCAGGAACAGGTGTTTGCAGCCCTGGGAATGGATCGGGAAACCTATGAAGAAAAATTCGGATTTTTGCTGTCGGCCCTCGATTCAGGGGCACCGCCCCATGGGGGAATCGCCCTGGGGTTCGATCGCCTCGCCATGATTCTCTGCGGACAGCCTTCGATCCGGGATGTCATCGCTTTTCCAAAAACCCAAAAAGCAGCGTGTCTCCTGACCAATGCGCCGTCCGGTGTCAGCAAAGCCCAGCTCGACGAGCTTTCATTAAGGGTCAAGAAGCTATAACCCTAAATGAGCATAAACAAAACGGGAAGGATGTCTCGAATCTGCCTGCCCGGTGAAATGCGAAGCCTATTTCACCGGGGGAGCATCCTCGACGTTCGCTCAATTAGGCTGTAACAACCGTCGGGCAAGGGAAATATCCGGACGAAGCCGGTGCCCGTAAAATTTGAAGATTAAAAAACTTCCCTTGGGTTTTGACCCCGGGGCCCAGGGCTGCTTCGGCGGCCTCTGCTTGTTTATAGGTTGGATGTTAGCCCAAACAGGCTGAATGGGATAGCCAGCGTATAGAAAAAGATAGAAATTCTATTCGGTTAAGGATAACACGCTGAGATGGATCGCCCCGGTAAAAATCTTCAAGAAACTTATTGAATTTTTGCTTGACTTGATATAAATTTTTTACTATTCGAGAATGTTCCAATTGATCCCCAGTAGCTCAGTTGGCAGAGCAGATGGCTGTTAACCATCGGGTCCGCGGTTCGAGTCCGTGCTGGGGAGCCAACCAATACCAAAACCGGGCACCCCACCCCCGCAGGTGGGTCCCGGTTTTGTTCTCGGTATGGCTTCAGATAAGGCCGCATAGCTACCCTTTATAATCACTTCCCTGCCGGTAAACTTTATTTCATCAATCAGTATCTTTAAATATTCTTTCCCAAAATTTGACGATTGATCACGCAATTTTTCTTTTAAGGTCTTTTGGGTCCATGTTTTTTCCCTTGACAGTTAAATTGATATTATCCTATTGATTTAAAAAGAAATTTATATTTTTTCAGTTTAACATGTATTTTGAACCCCCCGTGTTACTGAAACGGGGGAAAGGGTTGAGGCTTAAAGGTCAAGTAGGCGGTTTATAGTTTTTATTGCAAAAATATAACAATCCATTTGCGTGTTATACGACATTTCCTGTTCCTTAAAGCGACAAAGAAATTGGTGAAAATATAATATAACTTATTAAGTTACATAGAGTTATGATATAAAACGTTCAGCTTTCATGAATCTTATTGGACATAAATCGTACCCGTTTGACCAAAATTTTAGGTCCAATAATAATAGTTAGCTTTAACAACAATTGCCCGTAACGGGAAATAAGGAGAAACCGATGAACACACGTATGTTAGATCGCTGGTTCGCCGCAGTAATTGCTTGCTTACTGAGTACGATGCTCATCACTGCGGCCTCTGCTGATCAATCAACCCAGGGCTACAACACTAAGATTCCAGAGAAGATCATGACGCCCGACAAGGTGCAGACGCGGATCGGAACGCTGCAGTTTTTTGACGGCATGCCGACCGAAGCTACGGTGGAAGCCGTTTACGAGAACCTCGATTTGATGCGGGGTGTGGAGACCTTCCTGAACGGGATTCCCGCCACCTCCCTCGACGGACTGCGTCAGGGCATGGTCGAACTTGGAGCTGATGCATGCAACAAAGCAGTCATCACCGACAAACTGTTGGACTCGAATCCGCTGTTCCTCACCGGCAATACGGACACTGTCTACGTCACCCTCTTCCTGGACCTGAAAAAGGACGGGCCGACCGTGGTCGAGATTCCACCGAGGTGCGGGCCGAGCACGGTGAACGATGCCTTCTTCCGCTTCGTCATCGACATGGGTGCGCCCGGGCCAGACCGGGGTGCCGGCGGCAAATACCTCATCCTACCTCCGGATTATGAGGGAGACCTCAATCCGCCCGTTGGCGGCATGGAAGCGAAGGTGGGAGACCAGACGTATTTCGTCGCAAAATCCACCAGCTATGTCAATTGGCTGATCATGCGTGGTTTCCTGGTGGACGGCAAACCGGATGCGGCTACGGCCATGTTCAAAAATGGCGTCAAAGTCTATTCCCTCGCACAGATCGGCAATCCACCTCAGATGGAGTTCATCAGCGGTTCTGCAAAGGTCTTTAATACGATTCATGCCAATACGTTCGAATTCTATAAGGAATTACACGACGTGATCGATCGCGAACCGTTGTCGATGCTCGATCCCGAACTGCGCGGGCTTTTTGCTTCCGTCGGCATCCAGAAGGGCAAGCCGTTCGCCCCAGATGAACGTATGAAGAAAATCCTGACCGAGGCGGTTGCCATCGGGAATGCAACCGCCCGTGCACTTACATTTCGTCCGCGCATGGAAGGAGTTTACTATTATCCCAACAGCGCCTGGTACACCGCTTTCGTGGGTGGCAGTTACGAGTGGCTGAAGGATGACGGTAACGGAGGACGCTACCTCGATGCCCGGACGGCCTTTTTCTACCAGGCTACCGTGAACACCCCAGCAATGGTTGTGAAGATGGTTGGCAAGGGCTCGCAATACGCCGCCGTCGCCACTGACAAAGACGGCAACTATATGGACGGCAGCAAATCTTACAAACTGAACGTTCCGGCTGACGTGCCCGTTGCCGATTTCTGGTCCATGGTCATCTACGATCCACAGACCCGCTCCGAATTGCAGACCGGCCAGCCCTACCCAAGCAAGAACAGCGAGCGGGACAAGCTGATTGTCAATACCGATGGTTCGGTCGATCTCTACTTTGGTCCAAAGGCACCTGCCGGCAAGGAAACAAACTGGATCCAGACCGTTCCGGGCAAAGCCTGGTATGGGATTTTCCGGCTCTATGGCCCGTTGGATCCCTGGTTCGACAAGACTTGGCAGCCGGGTGAGATCGAACTGGTAAAGTAAGAATATCAGCTAACAACCGGTTGCAGCAGACAGCGTTGCCACGCCGCTGCTGAACCGAGGCGTTAGGTGCTTGAATTTATATGAATGATATACCTGAAAAATTAGAAAAACTTGGGCTTGATAACTGGTATTTGGAAGCAGTTGCCCCTGTAAATATAGCAAATTTTGAAATAGCAAGAGTAGTAGCTGTTCACAAAGACAGTTATTCCATAAGCAATGGCGAGGTTGATGTTTTAGCGGAATTGGTTGGAAAAATTATATTCAGTGCTTCATCGCCTATTGATTACCCAGCAGTAGGAGATTGGGTATTTGCCAATTATTATGATGAAAATACATTCGCAATAATTCACGAGGTTTTACCTCGCAAGTCCTTGTTAAAAAGAAAAACGCCAGGGAAAAAAATTGATTTCCAGTTGATTGCCGCCAATATCGATGTTGCATTTATCGTTCAGTCTCTGAATGAAAATTTCAATTTACGACGCCTTGAACGTTATCTTGTAATGGTCAATGAAAGTAATATCCAACCAATAGTTCTGCTTAGCAAAACTGACCTGCTTTCCCCTGAAGAGACTGAAAACATGGTTCAAGAAATTCAAAAAATCATGCCAGAAATACAAGTAATTCCCTTTAGTAATGAAAATGAATTTGGTTTGGGTAGATTAAAAGGAATAATGCAGCCAAGTCTCACATATTGCTTGTTGGGGTCATCTGGTGTTGGCAAAACAACGCTGTTAAATAACCTCATCGGTGAGGCAATATTCAAAACCAAAAGAGTCAGTAAGAAGGATAGCAAAGGTAGGCATGCTACAACGCATAGGCAGTTAATCAAGTTGGATTTTGGGGCACTCGTTGTAGACACACCTGGCATGCGAGAGCTTGGAAATTTCTCGGTATCAACCGGGCTTGAGGAAACATTTTATGAAATAATTAAATTAGCAGAAGATTGTCAATTCAACGATTGTACCCATGTTGGAGAAAAAGGTTGTGCTGTTTTAGATGCTGTCGGAAGTGGTTTGGTGTCAGCTGATCGTTATCAAAATTATATCAAGATGAACAAAGAATCAAACTATAATGAAATGTCATATTTGGAAAAAAGGAAAAAAGACAAACAGTTTGGGAAACACTGTAAATCTGTAATGAAACATATAAAAAGCCAAAAATAGCACCTGACAAATCGGTTAACTTGACGCCGAGAACGTCTGCGGTGCTGAAGCGGCAAGGTTTTTAGGCGGCGCAAGTTACCTCAGACGTTATTGAATAATAAACCTTTCTTCCCAATTACCTGATTTGTCCTTATTGGGGAGCCAACAATTTTCGGCTGTAAGAACGGGCGCGTTCTTACAGCCTTTTTATTTTCAGAAACAGCGCAACATCTGATTTCCCCTTAATAGTCTCAGCAGGCAAGGCGAAACCTGAACGACGGTATTCCACACTTACAAATCCCGATCTGTCCGTCACGGCAACTTATCTCCATAAATTATCTCATGGGGTAAACTTTTTTTGCCCTCGGGCGTCTAAATTTTAATCAAAACAAAAACCTTAAACAAAAAAGGGGATTTATCATCCATGAAAATGATCGTCATGTGATGAACATGACATGGATTTTATGTGAATATCCCCTAAACAGTCTGAAGACGGCCAAAAAGATCGGATGATTCATCGGAGGAAAAAATGAAGAAATATCATTTAATTATAATAGCAATGACGGTATCCTGTTTCCTGGTATCCTGTGCCCACTATCCCCCTGACCGATACAATACCCAGAGAGGGGCTGCTGTCGGTGCCGGCATGGGCGCCCTCATCGGCCAGGCCATTGGAGGCAATACGGGGAGCACGTTAATCGGCCTGGCCGCCGGAACCATTCTCGGGGCTTTGGTGGGCAATGCGGCAGACCAGGACTATCAGGCCGCCAGAGATGCAGCCCAGTATGGCAGACCTGTGATTTATTATGACAAAAACGGGCACGCCGTTGAAGCCATTCCTGAAGCGACGACGGGTCCCACTTGCCAGAAAGTTCGGAAGCGGATTTGGGAGAATGGAAAGTTGGTCAAGGAAACGGTGGAAGAAGTCTGTTCTCCGCCGCCGCCTGCGGTTCAATATTACCCCGCCCCGCCGCCACCGCCACCGCCTTCTTATTATTATGGATGGTGGGGATGGCCGGTTGTGCCGTACTTTTCCTTTTACTATGGACGGCCATATTACCATGGTCATTACCATCATGGACGGCACTACTACCGGTGAACTGGGATCAATCTTGTCTTAATTGCGAATTCCGATGCCGACCAGGCTCCGAATCGAGCCTGATGGATCATAGGACTATTCCCGATTAAACCGGACATTGTACAACCGGCAGGTGTTGTCCCAGATCTTGTCGGCAAGATGGGCGGGATCTTCTTTTTTTATTTCTGCCAGTTCAAGCAAAACAGACCGGACAAAGGCCGGTTCGTTCCGGCGGATGTGGTTTTTTTCAGGGGCCGGTGTAAGATACGGGGCGTCGGTTTCGATAAGGATGCGGTCCACCGGGATGAAAGGTACCAGCTTGCGCAAATCCGCGCCACGCCCTTTGATGGTGACAATGCCGGTGATGCCGATATAAAGGCCCATATTGAGATACTGTTCCAACGCATTCCGATCCCCGCTAAAACAGTGAATAACCCCGTTTCGGCCTTTGTTGAAATGCGTTTTTAGGATCTCGACCAAACGACCGTTGGTGTCCCGCTCGTGAAATATAACCGGCAGATCCAATTCATCGGCAACATCGAGCTGGCGGACAAGCCATTTTTCCTGATCCTTTCTCGGAGAGAACATTCGGTTAAAATCGAGACCGATCTCTCCCCAGGCGTGCACCCGAGATCTCTTGGCAAGGTTTCTAAGATCTTCAAGGGTTTCTTCGCTGCAGCTTTTTGCATCGTGGGGATGAACGCCCACGGAAGCAACCAGTTCCGGAAAGGATTCTGCCAGGGAAACGGCCTTGATGGAACGCTGGAGGGTTGTCCCGACGATCATGGCCGAATCGACACCGGCGGCAAGCATACGATGGACCACGTCATGGATATCGTTGTCATATGCCCGGTCATCGAGATGGCAGTGGCTGTCAAAGAGTTTCAATTTAATTTTCGGCATGGTTCCTGAAAAATGGGCGTTAGGCAACAAACAGATCGGTGCTCAAATATCGTTCTCCGGTACTGGGCAAGATCACGACGATATGTTTCCCGCGGTTTTCAGGTCGCCGGGCCTGTTCGAGGGCGGCCCATACTGCGGCACCGGATGATATGCCACACAAAATTCCTTCCAAAACCGCCAGTCGGCGGGCGGTTTCAAATGCCTGTTCATTGGTGACTGTAATCGTTTCGTCTATTATTTCGGTGTTTAGCACATCAGGAATAAATCCAGCACCGATGCCCTGGATCTTGTGGGGGCCGGCCTGGCCGCCGGAGAGGACGGGTGAATCGGCAGGCTCCACCGCCACAGCCTTGAATGAAGGCTTCCGGGCTTTTATCACCTCGGATACACCGGTAATGGTACCCCCGGTACCAACCCCTGAGATGAAAATATCGACCTTTCCGTCGGTATCGCGCCAGATTTCTTCTGCCGTGGTTTTCCGGTGAATTTCCGGATTGGCCGGATTGGAAAACTGATCCGGCATATAGGCATTGGCGGTGTTTTTAAGAATCTCTTGGGCTTTTGCAATGGCCCCCGTAATCCCCTCGGATCCGGGTGTCAATACGAGCTTGGCACCCAAATGCTTCAAGAGTTTTCTCCGCTCGATGCTCATGGTATCGGGCATGGTTAAAATCAGGTTGTAGTTCTTGACCGTACAGACAAACGCCAGGGCAATCCCTGTGTTTCCACTGGTCGGCTCCACAATGGTGGTATCGGTGCGTATCAATCCTTTGGCCTCTGCCGCTTCAATCATGGAAACACCGATTCGATCTTTCACACTCCCCAGGGGGTTGAAAAACTCAACTTTGGCAAATATTTCAGCCTCCAGCCCATCGGCAATTTTATTGAGGTGCACCAGCGGCGTTGAACCGACCGTAGAATTTATATCCATGTAAATATTCATGGTTTCCTCCATCTAAAAACACCGTTAGCTGATTTTTATCTTTTTTTTTCAGATTCGTGTCCGACGATTCCCTTTGGATGTGGACCATATTATGGATAATTTCAAACCGTATAAAAAACCTCATGGAATATGAGGTGTTGTGAGATCAGAAAAAATGCCGGATCATAGGACACTGGCAAAAACTTCGCAAGACCGGCATGACTTCATCTTTTGCTGCCAATCTTTATAAACAACGCCGTCACAAATAGTTCCGTTAATAAACCAACATAGTTTCCCGGATTTAAATTCCCATGCCGGACACTCTTTTTTCTTCTTGGGAGGACATTTTTTTGTCACCCAGCACGGCTTGTCAATTTTGGAGTTTCCCCTCTTATTGGATATTAGGAACAACATCTGCCTCTCCGCATGGGCAGGTATGGATCGCCAGCCCTGTTCGTAACTGTGTACAGCCTTGATGGATACACCCAGTAGCTGAGCCATCTGTTTCTGCGTTTTGCCCAGCTTTTTTCGCAATCGAGCAAATTCTTTGTTGTCCATAAATTTCTCCTTGAATTTTTAGTTAGATAGGCATCCATGGAATCAACCTGGCATATGTGACACTACGTGGTATATTATGTCAATAGAAAATTGCGTCGAAATAATTTCATTCAAAAATTGTGATCCTCGGGTGGAAAAATCGGGTGGCGGGTTGATTCTTTTGAGTTCAAAAAGTGCAGATTTTTTGAGAATCCATGAATTGAACGCTGTTATGGTGCGGCATTACCACAGGACTAAGGTTTTCGTTTCCAATGTTACAGATCGCGACCCATACAGTGACTACCCGGATGGTTCAGCGGTGCTTTGTACCATGATTTCAAAATTCCTCAGTTTTTCCCCCGTCTTTTTTGAAATTTCCATGTACTTCCGGCTGATATCACACCGGTAATCTGCATGGATTTTATTGATTTTGCGCTGTATTTGTTTGAGTATCCGGGTCCGTTCCTTCCAGAGTTTAAACATGTATTGAAAATTCTCTTTTGAATTGTTCATCATTTCCGCGGAATATTGATTAACCAGATCGCAAAAATAACGGTATTTCTCATCGAGGATCAATGCGATTTTTTCCGTTTTCAGGGTCTGTTGTGTGATGGTGTGGAAATGATGCCCGACAATGCTCAAAGAAATGGCTTCGCCAAAAATGTTGGGATGTTTGATCATGCTCCGGAAGACAAACTTGAGATACTGGAAACCGTAAGGGGTAAAGATCTGCCAGCAAATGGACTTGAATAAGATCTTCACTTCCTCAAAGTGGATTTTTCGCTGAAAATAGTTCGTATACTCGAGATTATCCAAAAATCGGCTGCAGCGCTCAAAATAGTTTTTTAGATTAAAGTCATATATACCGGCGAGAATATTTTTATACCCTTCTTTCAGCCGTTCTGCGTCCATAACGGTTTTAAAGTTGGTGGCCATGCTGTGGGTGTTGTTCCCGATGGAGGCTTTTAAGATCCGGCCTTCGTTCAGTAACCGCTGATAAAGGCGGGTGCCGGGAAGGGCGTTTAAGAAGCCGATCATCGCTTTTGGAATGGCGTTTTTCTGAATAAAAGCGATCTGACGATCGAAAATATCTTCCTTGTCATTATCAAACCCGATGATAAACCCGGCCATCACTTCCATCCCGTGTCGCTGGATCGTCCGGATCGATTTTTCCATATCTGTCTTTAAGTTCAGGGTCTTTCCGGCTTCTTCAAGCCCCTCGGGATCAGGGGTTTCAATCCCTATGAAAACCTGATTGAAGCCGGCCTCCCGCATGGCGGTCAACAACGCTTCATCGCCGCCCAAGTTGATGCTGGCTTCGGTAAAAAAATGATACGGATAATCATGCTCGATTTGCCAGGATTTCAACCCAGGCAAAAGTTCGGCCTTCACCCTTTTTTTATTGCCGATGAAGTTGTCGTCGACGATAAATACCGGACCTCGCCAGCCCAGACCATAGAGCGCCTCAATTTCCCGAAGCAGTGTGTCCGCCGATTTTAAGCGCGGTTTGTTGCCGAAAACCGGCCAAATATCGCAGAACTCACAGTGAAATGGACAGCCTCTGGAATACTGGATGGACATGGAACCGTATGCGTCCAAATCCAATAGATCAAACCGCGGAGCCGGCAGATGGGAAATATCCGGATGTATGGGCCGCTCATATACGGGTTTGGCCGTGCCATTTTCCAGGTCATTCAAAAAATCCACCAAGATTTTATCCACTTCCCCCAAGAGAAAATGGTCGACACCCGTGATATCCCCATGCCTTGAGGTTGGGAAAGCCCCCCCGGCGACAATGGTTTTGCCAAACCGGTTGCATCGGCGGATCACCTCCACCATGGAAATTTGCTGAACAATCATGGCAGAGATAAATACAGCGTCCGCCCAGATGATATCGCTGTCTTTTAATGGCCGGACGTTCATGTCCACAAGTTTTAAACGATACGTTTCCGGAAAAAGGGCGGCGATGGTCAGCAGTCCCAGCGGTGGCATGGCGCTTTTTTTGCGAATAAACTTCAGCGCGTGTTTGAAACTCCAGTAAGTATTGCTCGGAATTTTCGGATATACCAGCAGGATGTTTTGATATTTCGGCATGGCCATCAAACCTCCTTTGACAATTGACAGGGTGTCCGATTATTCATCTTGGGTGGATAATTTTATAAAAAAACTGTAATTATTGAAGGTATCCTCTCTCCGGAGTCGGTCTGACAATGCATCGCTGTAAACATCTTCGAGCTGCCGTACAATCCGTTTGAGATTTTCAATGCTTGTCAGTTGGGCAACTTTAGTTGAAGGCAACTGGTCCGGCGGTTGATTCTCAAGTATTTCATAAGCGTCTTCAAATTCATCGGCAGCCAGCTGTGAAGTCAAGATGATGTAATCGTCCACCTGCCGTTTTGAATCTTTTAATTCCGGTCTCTCCAGAAGGGATTCCCGCATGGTCTTCCCGATCAGCAACCAAAATTCCCTGACTTCTTTGGCCCCATAGCCGTCCATATACCGTTTGAAAGCGATTTCTTGGGCATAGATCGGTATGATGGAGCGGTCTCGGATTCTCACGCTGGCTGCAACAACTTGATAGTTGAGAATGATATACCACTTAAGCAGTTCACTATACATCTTCCGGTAATTTGGAAAACGGTGTTGGTTTGCCGGGTGGGTTATTTCAGCTTCGATTCTTTCAACCAATGATTCACGAAGTTCCGTCAAGACATCGTAAATGGTGGTACTTTTTCTGAAGGCAACCTTTTTTATAAGGACTTCATTGCGAAATGTCCAGTTGTTAGGATGGCGGGTCATTTTTTCGGTCAAAAACAATAACCGCCGCAATATATGATAGCGCGGTGTCGGCTTCCAACCCAACGCCTTGTAGGTTGCAGACGCATCCGCACTCAATTTTTTATCGATATATTTAGCCATCCAGGGTTGTTCTAACGTTTTTTTGCCCCTAATTCGGCCCCATAACGAGATGGCGGTCAACCCCAAAACCGTCGCAAGTTTCGGTATTTGAAACGGTTTGACATCATGCCAGTAATAATATCGGGTGGCGGTTTTGAAAAGCTCGTTATGGGATACGCTCCCTTGAAAGCTGGCAATGTATATCGCCAGATGCGGCAGGATATCGCTGATTTCGATAATTCGCAGAATTAGCTTAATAAGATCTTTAATATGGATATACGGTATGGCCGATTCTCCACGTCCGGTCACAACCCTCGACATGAGTTTGTTCCCGGACAGCCAATACGTTAACAACATATACAGCATGGGATATTCGCACCAATCGCTGTATACGGCCGCCAATCGGACAATTGAGCAGGGAAAGAATTCCGAATATTCCCCGATGATCGCTTCTTCTTTCCGTTTGCACCGGGCATATGGAGAATCCGCATCCAGGGGGCTCTCTTCAGTGAGTCCCTTACCAGGAAAAGGAAATTTACAGGCGGCCAGAGAACTGGGGAAAATGAAACGCTTTATTCCCAGTAATTTTGAGATTTCAAGGACATGGCGTGTTCCGGTGACATTGATCTGCTCATATGCAGGGTTTTCTTTCAGGGTATAGTCGTAATATGCGGCCAGATGCAAAACATAATCGACACCGCCATGATCTTTGATATACTGAAAGGCATTCAGCAGATTTTTTCGGTTTGCGATATCGACCTGGAGCCAATGTATATTGGCAAGACGGGGGATGCCCACTTCCTTTTGGCTGCGCCGAGCAATGCAAAACAGGCGAAACTTTCCGGACACAGCGATGACAAAATGCCTTCCGATAAAGCCGGATGCTCCGGTGACCAAAATCCCCGGTAATATCTCATTCATTTTACATACCTGTTGCCGTACCTTGTCTTCAAATGAAGATAATTCTGTAACGCCAAGAAAATCATCAATCCCATGACGCCGTCGCCGATTCCGGATAACAGGACGATCCATTTAAATTCTACGGCAAAGCAGTAAACCATCAAAAAGAGCGTCGCCAGCGCCTTTACGATAATGGAAAATACCGTTAAATAAAAATATTTTTCGATGTGGGTTGCGCCCATGATATAGGCGACGGCCATCAGGATATGGAAAACACCGCCTTGGGCAGGAAAGAATCGTTCACACTCAGAACTGAACCCTGACAGTTTCATCAGTAGGGCCGGTTGAGCGATCAATGCCAAACCCATGGCAATTGAATGTAACGCCACCAGCCATAATACGGTTGAAAGCACTCTGTCGGGATACTGAATTAGAACCTTTTTTAGGTCACCACGCATATCGCTTTATAACCGGCACAAAGAATTATGGTTTATGGGTTGATTGAAACAGATAGAAAGAAGATTTTCAACCATTATTATGGAAAACAACTAAGGATACAACAGGAAGACGACCCCATACGACTTGAGGTCATTATATATTGCCGATGGGTTCTGTTTGCGAATTGGAAACACAGGTATTATTAGCAGGGGATTTGCTTTGTTAGAAGTTCATAACTTACAAATATCAAATCACAAATATCAAACAATTTTCAATTCAGCCGTCGTAGCCAAAAGGCTCCTATGGCGAAGTCCGCTGACCGAATTTCGAAATTCCAAAAAATGTTTCGTCCTGAAAGGCTTTGGTCATTGAATATTGGAATTTGTGATTTATTTGTAATTTAGTGCTTGGAATTTGTGATTTTAGACACAAAACTCCAAGGCAGAGCCATATATCTCTGCCCTCCGCAATGCGGGACAAGCTTGGCCCATCGAAGATCCCGCCATGCGGGGAAGGACCAGGTTTTTCAGGGCAAAATAAATCGATAGGTCGTCAAAGGTCGCCCTATCTTTTCTCGATACCCCCTTGTTTCTCGGCAGCGGCGGCGATGCCGCCGTTTTCCTTCAATTTGCCCAATGCTTTCGTCAACTCGATCAAAACGCCCAGCCCTTCTTTGACGTCATCGTTGGAACCGGCGGACACAAGGCCCCAGGGACCCACTTTTTTGCTGACGGACAGGTCAACAGCCGCGGGAATTTCAACGACCTTTTCCAGGAAGGTCAATATTTTAGGATCGGTCAGCTTTTTGCCCAATCCCAGCAGAGAAACCATTCCGTCACCGATTTGGTCAATGTCTTCGGGACTGTATGCTGCCGCAACCTTGGCACGTACCCCCATCATGGCTTGGATAATACGCAAGACGCCCCTTCGCTCCAAGTCATCCAGATAGTTGATCATTTGGGGAACGGCATGCTTGAGCAACGGCTCCATATCTTTGATAAATTCCACAAGCCCGACCATATTTTTCAGGGCAAAGACAATGCTGCGGGTACTTCTCAGCAGTTGCTTGACCAGATGGAAAAGGTCGTCCAATTCGAATCCGGCTTCGATATCCTGCAATTCATTGATCAACAAGTGGACCGCTTGATTGCCAAGGGGAATCATATCCTCCCGCAACTCATTCAATTTGTCGGCGGTTTTGATCAACGGCGCAATCTGGGTCTCTATATTTTCGAGTCGTTCTAGAATCAATTCTTCGTTTGTCATGTCCACCTCCTATGCTGTTTCCACTCTGGGCCATGTCTTCCCTGCCATGGTCATTTGTGGTTCCAGCGGCATATCTTGGCCGGAGAGCAGCAAGTTCCAGTAGACCCACTTGAACATCATCTTGCCCCAATAATTCAGATTGCTTTCTCCGAGCAGATCAAACGGGCCCATACCCGGAAAGGGAAACTTGCCGGGCAGCGGTTCGGTATCGTAATTAAAATCGATGAGAAAGGCTTTATCCAGTTCTGAAACGATGAAGCAGGTGGAGTGGCCGTCGTATGCGGGTTTCGGTTCCTCTCCGTCTATTTCGAGCACCAAGTTTTCGGCGACAACCTCCGCTTCATAATGGGCCACGGACCCTGCTTTGGATGTGGGCACGTTGGTGGCATCGCCGACCACATAGATATTATCATACTTTTCGGCCTTGAGTGTGTGAGGATTCGTGAAAACATACCCCATTCCGTCGCCCATCCCTGAATTCTCTACATAGTCCGCACCCAGATTCGGGAAGGTCGATATCAGCAAATCATAAGAGATCTTATCGCCCCTTGCGGATTCTATGGTTTTTTCCTCGGGGTGGTACTCCGCCAGATCAAAATTGGGCGTAACGATGATATTTTTTTCTTCTGCGGCAGAACTCATAATTTTAGTGGTAATCGGTTTGGTAAAAATCCCGGTGGCGGGGGTCACCAACTCAATTTCGATATTGTCTCTGACGCCTTTGTGGATAAAATGTGCATTGGCCAAAAAAATAAACTCCATGGGGACGACGGGACACTTGTGGGGCATCTCGGCGACATTAAATACAATCCGGCCTTTTTTGAAATACTTCATTCTATGAAAGAGCGCCACAGCGCCTTCGACGCTAAAGAACGTGTGAATGTCTCCTTTGGAGTCCGGCTTCCAGCCATCGAGCCCGTCGATATCGTCGGGTGCGATGTCGCAGCCGCTGGCGATGACCAGCCAGTCATAATCATAATGGCCCTTTTTCGTTTCAACCCGGCGTTTATCCGGATCGACACCCACGATTTCGTCCAATACATATTTGACCCCTTTGGGGATGAATTCCCGCTTGGGCTTCATACAGTCCTGGGCGGTATAGATGCCGAAGGGAATAAATAACCAGCCGGGTTGGTAATGGTGCATGTCATCTTTGTCGATGATGGTGATTTGCCATTCGGTGGGGCTCAATAGCCTGTGCAGTTTTGCGGCGACCATGGTCCCCCCGGCCCCGGAACCTAAAATAAGAATCTTTTTCATAAAAATCTCCTTCTAAAATCTAGGGTTATTTTTAATCCTGAGCCTTATAATCCCGGCTCATTCTCAGCCTTGGTTGGTGAAAACGCCTATTTTATTTTCTTATTCTCCAACAAACTTGCGATGGTAATGGAGTCCAATTCTCTGTACAGCGCCTGGGCGGCTTTTTGCCATCCCTGTCGAACCAGGCAGTCATCAATATTGGGGCACTTTTTGGGGTTGCCGAGACAATCAACAAGTTCGGACGGACCCTCAAACAGTCGTGTGACATCACCCAGGGTAATTTCATCCGGTTTTTTAGCCAGCATGTGGCCCCCTTTGGGTCCGCGGATGCTTTGTACAAACTTGGCTTTCTTGAGGGGACGGATGATCTGTTCGAGATATTTGATGGAAATATTCTGGCGGATGGCAATTTCGCTCATTTGGACGGCGCCCTGTCCCTGGCGCTGGGCCAGGTCGAGCAACAATCGAGCCCCATAACGGGTTTTCGTTGTAAGTTTCATAGCACCTAAAATAACACTTGAATTATAGATTAATTTAATATATATAAATTTAGTATGATTTAACTTTAACGGTTGAATTTTGTCAAGGAAAAAGTCGATGGTTACCCCCACTGGGAAACAGATTGTCACCTTATATTGAAACTCCCAAAGTATTGGGTTGTGTTTTCACGGTGTTCTGTTATGTATGAAAAGAAAGCCCAACCCTACAATCTGCAGTTTCATCCATCGACTTAAAATTTTGTTTTTCTGGACCCAAACGATTTTTAGCGACACGTCAAATGGCAGAAAAATCGACCCACGTATCGTCTTCAACAGATATCCTAAGATGGATCAACCCCCAGCTGTTTGCAGCGATCCCCTTGGGAATCGCCGTCATCGATTCGGATTACAATCTGGTTTATGCCAACAAAGCCTTCGAGGAATTGTTCGGCACATGGAAAAACCGTAAATGTTTCAGCGTTTACAAAAGCAACGACGACATGTGCTCCTACTGTGAAAGCGCAATGACATTTAAAGACGGGGTGTCCCGGGTAAACGAAGAAGTGGGGTATGATAAATATAAACGACCGATTCATTACTTACAGCACACAGCTCCCATCGTAGACGAAAAGGGAAACTTTCCCTATATCGTACATATTTTCACCAACATCACCGAAGCGGCCCAGATTCGAGATGAGCATCAGATTCTCTACGACCAGGTCCCGTGCAACATTCTCTTAATTGACAAGAACTTCCGCATCGTAAAGGCCAATAAGCGACTTCGGGATTCCCTGGGCAACCCCCAGGGGAAACACTGTTTCGAAGCCCTCAAAGGCGTGAAACACAAATGTTCCGAATGCACCGCCCGACAAACGTTTGCTGACGGTCAAATTCACACCGGATATCATGTTTGGAAAACCAAAACCGGAAAAACCCTCCATTTACATGTTATCACCGTTCCGCTGAAACGAACGGACGGCAGTTTTGATCTTGTTATGGAGATGGCCGTGGATGTAACCCAAACGCTGAAGCTTCAAGATGATTTGAAATTTGCACATACGTATCTGCAAACCATCATTTCAACGTCCATGGACGGCATATTCGCGGTCAACGAAAAGGGGAAAGTGACCATTTTCAACCCGGCAGCCCGCAAGTTTTTTAAAATAAAGGACAATCAGATCGTTTCCAGAGAAGAACTTGCCGCCATGCTCCCCAACGGTTTTTTGGCAAAGGTGTCCGAGGAGCCCGGACATGTTTATCTCCCGGAAACCGCGGTCCGAACCCATGACGGCGAAACGGTTCCCGTGCGTCTGATCGGCAACAAACTCATGGCCGATGACGGTTCCATCGGCATGGCCTTTTCAGCTCAGGATTTGAGCGAAATCAAACAGCTGGAAAGAGAAAAGCTCGAAGCCGAACGCCTGGCAGCGGTCGGCCATACGGTTGCCGGATTGGCCCACGGCATAAAAAATCTTATCACCGCCCTAGACGGCGGTATGTATATGTTGAACTCGGGTATGGACAAAGGGAACATCGAGCGTATCCAGAAAGGCATGGAAATGCTGGCCCGGAATATCCAACGGATTTCCATCTTTGTAAAAGCGTTTTTAAGCTTCTCCAAAGGTCGCGAGATTCATGCCAAAATGAGCGATCCGGCAGACATCGCCGAAGAGGTTGTGGGGTTGTACACGGTTAAAGCCCATGAACTGGGCATCCACCTCGTAAACGAGAAAATAGGCCATATCTCCCCGGCTCCCATCGACTATGAAAGCATGCATGAATGCCTGACCAACCTTGTGGGAAACGCCATCGATGCCTGCCAAATGAGTGACGGAACCGGGTGTCAGGTCACCGTTAGAACCTTTGAAGAGAACGGCACCATTGTATATGAAGTGGCTGACAACGGATGCGGCATGGATTATCAAGTAAAGAAACAGGTTTTTACAACCTTTTTTACCACAAAGGGTTTGGGGGGCTCGGGTCTTGGATTGCTGATGACCCAAAAAATTGTTCACGAGCACGGCGGATCCATCGATTTGAAATCTAAATCCGGAAAAGGGACCACCTTTCGCATCCGACTTCCCCGGCGGCGTCTACCCAAACTCGTTGAAAAAGAAGCATAAGTGCCGGAGACACGAAATTAAAAAAAGTGACGCACAAAACCAAAAAAATTCTGATCGTCGATGACGAGCAGGATGTATTGACCTATTTTGAAGCCGTATTTCAAGATAACGGTTATGATACCGTATCGGCCGAAGATGGCATTGAGGGGTTCGAACGGGCCAAATCGGAAAAACCGGACCTGATTGTCCTCGATATCACCATGCCCAAACAATCGGGATTAAAAACATATCGTCAATATAAAAGGCACCCTGCCCTAAAAAACATCCCGGTGATCATCGTGACCGCGGTCAACGACTCGTTCAAAGTATTGCTGGATGAACTCGAGGAGTTTGAACTTCCCAAAGGTATTTTTAATAAACCCATCGATCCACAGGTGCTGTTGAAAGTGGTTTCGGAAATATTGTCAGATTAAACAACCCATCTCATTTCTTCACATAAGGAGGTAAAAAATGGCAGAAACATCTGAAAAAAAAATTCTTGTGGTGGATGATGAACCGGATGTTCGGAACTTTATCGCTGCTGTTTTAGAAGATGCCGGTTTCAACGTTGATACCGCCGTTGACGGTCTTGATGCGCTGGAAAAGGTTGAAGCGTTTTCTCCGGATTTAATGACCCTCGATATGGTGATGCCGAGAATGCCCGGAATCAAGGTGATTCGCACGTTGAGAAAAAATAAAAAATGGGCTAAACTACCCATAATTATCATCACGGCCCATGCCCGGGACGAACTGGGAAGTGATCAAATCACGGAATTTATGGCGCTGACATCCAAAGTAAGTCCGAAAATCGTATTGGAAAAACCCATCTCTCCGGCCAGTCTCGTCAACGCCATATGCCAGATTCTGGGATTGGCGCCCAAAGCTGTGGAAGCTGCGGACAAAGATCCTGCCGATGAACGGAATAAGCTGGCAAAATTAATTCAGGAAACCGATTCAGACACCTTGAGAAAAATACGTGAACTATTGAACAAAAAGAAAAAGACCGAACCGTATTTTCTTTTCGAGTAGATGCCCGCGGGCTTACGCCCGTGGCCCGCTGCCAATTTTGATAGAGTAAAACCCATGCCGGATAAAAAAAATTCCATCGTTAATATCGCCCTTGTCGGCGGTGGGGGCCTTTGTAAAGAGGTTTTAAGGAAAACCACCTTCAACTTGGCCCACGAGGATGTCAGTGCCCCGGTTCTGGCCGTGGCAGATCCTGATATCCGGTCCCCTGGCAGGGTCCTTGCCGAAGAATTTGGCCTGTTGACCTTTACCGATTATCATGACCTGTATGATCCCCGCTACAACATTCACCTTATTATCATCCTGAGTCCTGAAGAGGATATTCTTGAAGACATTCTTGCAACACGGCCTTCCCGAATCCGAATCATGGCCTACAACGTATTTGAAGTTTTCTGGAAAGCCCTCCATGCCGAAGAACGCAAGTTAAGGAAGCGAAACAAGGAAATAGAAACCATCTTAAACGGCATTCAAGAATTCATTATGGTCATCACGCCCAACATGGAGATTGTAGAAGTCAATGATGCATACCTTAAAAAGATGGGCTATTCCCGTGAAGAAGTTATCGGACGCAAATGCCATGAAATCTATCAGAAAATTATATACCCCTGTGACAGTCAAGAGATTGAATGTCCCCTGAACGAAGTCATCCGCAACAAACTGCCCTGCCGCCAGATCCGGACCCGGGTGAGCGCCGAAGGCAAGCCGCTCCATATAGAGGTCCGGGTTTATCCGGTTTGGGAAAAGGATGGCAGGATCTTAAATTTTATTCATATCAGCCGTGACATCACCGAACAAAAACTCGAAGAAGAAGAAATCACGCGAAGACTTGAGCGTATGGTAGAAGAACGGACACGGCAGTTGAAAGAAACCCATGAAAAATTACTTCATCAAGACAAGATGTCCTCTCTGGGGAAACTGTCCGCCTCGGTGGTTCATGAAATCAACAATCCTATTGCGGGCATACTGAACCTGACCCTGCTCATCAAAAGGATTGTTGAGGAAGGACCGGCCGGTCAAGAAACAGATTTTGAAAAATTCCTTTATTATCTGAATCTCATGGAGACGGAAACCCTTCGAATCACGCGAATCGTCAACAACTTGCTCACCTTCTCCAGAGAATCCAAGATGGAGCTTTCAAAGGTGGACATTAACCGTTTGATCGAAAAAACACTCTTTTTAAATGCAAACCTTCTCAAAATCAACGGCGTAAAGGTAGAAAAACATCTTTACCCTGATTTGCCGGAAATCATCGGATCAGAAGATCAGCTTCAACAGGTGTTCATGAATATTATTTCCAATGCCGCTGAAACCATCGAGGCTTCCGGAGGCGGGGTTCTGGGTCTTGAAACCCGATATCTGCAAAAATCCGAAAGGATCTCTGTCATCTTTAAAGACACCGGAATCGTGATTCCCAAGGAAAATATCTCCAAAATTTTCGAGCCGTTTTTCACCACCAAAAAGGAAGGTAAAGGCGTTGGGCTCGGACTTTCGGTGGCCTACGGAATCGTCAGAGATCACGGCGGCAGTATTTATGTGGAACCCCAAGAGGGGAAAGGAAACATCTTTACCGTAAAACTCCCCCTCGAACAAACCGTTGTAACCCTTGACCAACATGGAGGACTCCATGGATAACGCAAAGATTCTTATCGTCGACGACGAGATTATCATGCGAGAGTCTTTGTCCGGCTGGCTCGAACGGGACGGCCACGACGTCGCCGTAGCGGCCAGCGGAGAAGAAGCTTTGGTAATATTAAAAGATTCGCGCTTTGATATCTTGCTGGTGGACATCAAGATGGAGGAAATGAGCGGCCTGGATGTTCTAAGCCGGGTCAAAGAAAGTGATCCGGATGTGGCGGTGGTCATGATTACCGCCTACGGGTCGATTTCCACGGCCATCGAGGCCATGAAAAACGGAGCGTACGATTATCTTCTCAAACCCTTTGATCCTGAAGCATTGGGCGTGCTCATCGAAAAGATCATCGAACACCAGGCCCAGGCCCGGGAAAACATTTTTTTGAGAGAACAGTACAAGGATCGCACCCGATTTGAAAGCATGATCGGCCAGTCCAGACCCATGCAGGAGATTTTTGACCTCATAGAAGACGTTGCCCCCATGGAGTCTACGGTATTGATCTCCGGTGAAACAGGGACCGGCAAAGGGTTGGCGGCAAAAGCAATCCACACCAAAAGTGCCCGGAGCCAGGGCCCTTTTGTAGTGGTCAACTGTGGGGCCATTCCCAGTCATATCATGGAAAGCGAGCTTTTCGGTCACCAGAAAGGCGCCTTTACCGACGCCAAAGAAACCAAAAAAGGACGCCTTGAAATGGCCCATGGGGGCACACTTTTTTTGGATGAAATCGGTGAAATAAGCATGAGAATGCAAATCGATCTATTGCAGGTTCTGGAAGACCGCGTATTTTATCGTGTGGGGGGCACCCAACCCCTTGAAACATATTTCAGAGTCATTGCCGCCACCAATAGAAATGTCGAAGACGCCATTAAAAATGGAATATTTCGGCAGGATCTCTACTACCGTCTGAATGTGATCTCTTTTAACATGCCCCCGTTAAGGGAACGCAAAGAAGATATCCCCCTTCTTGCCGAACACTTTCTGCATCGGTTTTCACAAGAAACGAACAAGCCCATAGAGAAGATCAGCCGCAATGCCATGGATGAAATGATGCTGTATGAATGGCCGGGAAACGTAAGAGAGCTGGAAAATGCCATTGAACGGGCCGTTGTCGTGGGCAAAGGTCCCACCATAATGCCCGAGAGTTTGCCCATTTTCCGCCCGGAACACATCCCATCCCCCAAAAACAATTCCCTCAGAGACGTCGAAAAAGCGCATATCTTTGAGATATTGAATGAGAACCGATGGAATATCGCAAAAAGTGCCAAAATGCTGGGCATAGACCGCTCCACCCTGTACAGCAAAATCAAACGGTATCAGTTAAGCAGGCCGGCATGATCATCAAGACCCTTTTACATCACCTGAAACCCTCATAATGCCGATGTTATCAAAACCTGTTAAATGCCTGGAAATAAACTTAAATACAATACGTTAGGCCCCGCTACACACCCGAAAACCCCCAACGCTGATACGTTACGGGAAAAAATTATCATTTCCCCCATAGGAGATCTTGATTCCGATCTTATTCAACGGGTGGGGCGGGAAATCCATCGGATATTCGGCTTCAGAACCCGGATAGCGCCGCTCATTCAAGATGTCGTTTTTGCGTTTGATTCAAGCCGCAATCAGCATTGCTCCACACCAATCATCGAAAAGCTTGCCCACATGGCACCTCCGAAGGCCATCAAAATACTCGGGATTACTCGGGTGGACCTTTTTATCCCCATTCTGACACATGTTTACGGAGAGGCACAGCTGGGTGGAAAAGCCTGTATAATTTCGACCCATCGTCTGAATGAAGGCCTGGCAATGGGTGTTTGGGAACCTTTTGACCGGCGGGTGATAAAGGAGGCGATCCATGAACTGGGACACACCTTCAATCTCCGTCATTGTCAGAATTCCGCATGCTGCATGCATTATTGCCGCAGTATAAAAGATGTGGATCGAAAATCAGAACAACTTTGCCGGTATTGCAAAGTACTCCTGGAAGATGAAATAAAAAGGCTGGCGGAAAAATAATCCACCAACCTCGGGATAACATGTCTGTTTTCGGCTATCATCTAAGTATGGAGAAAAAACCTTACCAGCCGATTCCAGCCGACTTGGGGAATATTCCCATAGATATCGTTCCCCAATTGGCCGCCGTCCGCAGCCAATGGGCCTGCCGCATCTTCGATCACCTGATACAGCCGATGGACTTCTTGTTTAAAAAAATCTTTGGTTTCACTGCCGATCATGAGATTCCGCAAATCCCTGCGAAGATTTTTCGAATGGGCCCTCAACACCCAGCCGTCCGTATACGGGTCTTGATTGGCCAGACGTCCCTTTTTTCTCAACTTGGGATTTATGGCCGTAACAACACCGCCCACCGGAGAAAGCACCGTTGCCTGGTTTGAACCCCGGCGCATGATGATATCCGAACGATTCTGTTCTAACGTCTTCCCGATCAGCGGCGCCGATATGGCATCGAGAGGACCCAACACGCGCAGGGCAAAATCATCCAATCCAATTCGGACCTCAGCGCCCTCTTCCACCTTCACCCACGCATGTCCTTTATGAAGATAAAATCCATGGGGGATCTTAATGCCGTCGATATCCATGAAATCCACCGGCCTGACCACCGCATGAACCACATGCTGATCATTAAAATATTGATCGAATTCACAATCCCCACACTTGTAATCCCGGTTGCAGGACTTGAAATCGATGCGTCCTTTCATGTGGTGCAAGCAGGGACGTTTCCTCCCAGGTCGCTGTTTTAACTTATCTTTCCATAAAACCAATCTGCCTTTTTTCCCGGTTGGAATGTTGCCCTCTTTTCCCAGTCGCTTGTTTTCATCGCAAACACGTCTCAAGGCCCTGTCAAAGCGGCATACCGGGCATTCATAATTGCTCGAACAAAACTTGCGTTGAACCACCTCGGCCTGCATCCAAATGCATGGCCGCCGTTTTTCCGTGGGTCGATTCTCCGGACCGATGGAATCCATTTTTTCCTGCCTTTCTCGAACGCTGTATCAATATTGACGCGCGCGTAAAAAGTCTTTTGCGAGGGACATCGAGCGCCCGTATTTTCAGCCACCCGGGTGTGTTAAACTCCGGTGTTAGGTCTTGAGAAACGTTTTCGTCAAATTTTTCCACCCGAGGCCCGGAAGATTTCCATAGATATCATCCTGCAAGTACCCGCCGTCTGCGGCCAAAGGACCTGCAACGTCTTCTATCATGCCTTCCAGGGTGTCGATTTCATGGTTGACCCAGTTTAGGCTGTCGGTATCGGACATGAGTTTCTTAACGGTTTTTTTGACATCCGGTGTACGCACCATGAAAAGCCAGCCATCACCATAGGGCTCTTGATTGGCGATCGCAGGATTTTCTCTGACCTTTGAATTGACCTCTACAATGACGCCGTCCACCGGGGAAAGAATATCTGCCAAATTATCCTTCCGTTTCAATCCCCATCCCACACGGTCCATGTCGAGTTCCTTGCCCATCAGGGGAAGATCGAAACCATCGGCTTTTCCCAGCAGCTTGAGCGCAAAATCGTCCAGACCGATTCGGATATATCCCCCGCTTTCAATTCGAGCCCACGTATGCCCGTTATGAAAAAAATACTCCATTGGGACATCAAAACCTTTGACATGTTGCACTTCAAAGGGAACATTTTTGGTTTTAGCGGTCCATACTTCTTCGAAGAACTGGTCAAAATCGCATCTGGAACAATTATAGTTCAACCCACAAATCCTATTTTCGATGCGGCGGGTGAGGCTGTGCCGACACGTTCTGTCCCTACCCGGTCGTTGCCGCATGGCATCTTGCCAGCTCATCTTCTTGCCTTTTGTTATCTGCTTGTGCATTCCCAAATCATATTTGCAGGTGTTGCAGTCATAAAAATTGTTGCAGTTTTTAAATGTTACAACACCGGCCTGCATCCAGATACACGGGTTTGCAGCTTTGGCCGCTCGGTCCGGCTTAAACATCCAGACCTGTCCCCCAAAAACCGCCCCGATCTCCGATTCTTTTCCCAGATCCTGCCGGGTTCCCTTTCTGTAAGAAGAACCGTAACCAAACCGACTTTTTGGAATGTCTCGTGTTTTTTCCGCCATTTTTCTGACTCCTTTGTTTTATGTTTGGGTTTGTTTTCTTTTGTCTTTTGAAACATTTACAGAGCAAATGGCATGCCAGACAAAATACAGCGCGGGGATTAAATGGATAACATTATGATATTACAGTTTATTTTG
>JAHECI010000192.1 GCA_024641825.1 Desulfobacterales bacterium
TTTGACGGCGCAAAGCATCCCATCGAGGTGGTTGTGGCTGAAAATAAACTTTCAGATCTCATCAAGGTCCGGGTAAAAATTCCGGAAGGGGCCGTTCACTGGGTCGTCGTCACTGAAACCGAGCCGTCTATCGGAGAGCGCGTTATGGTGGTGGGGACCCCCATGGGACTTGAACAGACGGTGAGCGAAGGCATTGTATCCGCGGTTCGGGAACTGCCGGTTGTGGGAAAGGTTTTCCAATTGTCGGCACCGATTTCTCCGGGTTCCAGCGGGAGTCCTGTGGTAAATATGAACGGTAACGTGATTGGAGTGGTTTCATTTCAAGCGGTGAAAGGGCAGAATCTCAATTTTGCCGTCTCAGGGAAGGGGATACTCGATTTAAAACAGAACGAGACGTTAAAAACCCTGTCGGAATGGACCTACGATATCAATAAGAGAACCCCCAGACTGGCCGAAGAACTGTGCAAAAAAGGATTTAATTTCTCCATCAGAGGAGAATTTAAAGACGCCCTCGATTACTATAAAGAAGCCACAAAGAAGAGTCCGGACGATACCATTGCCTGGTATGGGCTGGGAAGCTGCTATGATGGGCTGGATAAGCCGGAAGAGGCCATCGCGGCGTATAAACAGGCCGTTGAAATCGATCCGGAAAATGCCGACGCACATTATAACCTGGGGCGCTACTATCGAAAACTGGGTCGCTACGAGGACGCCATCGAAGCCTATGATCAGGCCATCCAAGCCGATCCGGATCATGCAGCCTCCTACTTTGACCTGGGAATGTTATACGGTAAGCTGGAAGAATTTGAAAATGGGGAGCGGTCATTTAACCAGGTTCTGCGAATTAATCCCGATCATGCACCGACGCTCCATTATATGGGCTTGATCTACAATGGGATGGGGCGTTACGATGATGCGGCCGAATCCTGTAAAAAAGCATTGAAGATCAATCCGGATTCGGCGCCGACACTATACAACCTGGGGATTGCATATGGCGGACTGGGTAAAAGCAGAGAAGAAATGGAAGCCTTTAAACAGGCGATCCGGGTGGATCCGGATTTTGCCCCGGCCCATTATAATATGGGGATAATCTACCTCATCCAAGGCGATAAGGCAGCGGCCCTGGAAGAATATAAAATTTTAAAAGTTCTCGATCAGAATATGGCTGAAATGCTGTTTGATCGGATTTACTAACCGTGTTTTAAATTTTATTGAAACCAATCTTTCTTGGGTTTTGTTTTTGGTTTTTCCGCTTCGACTGATTTTTCTCCTTTTCCCTCATCTGCTTCCGCTTCTACGGTTTCTTCTGTCTCCTTATAGAGCAGTGCCTCGGCGCCTCCCATGATCTGTGTTGCATATCGCCGGTCGACCTTGACCACGGATTCAGACGCTGAAGCCTTTAGAACCGTACCGCAGACAAGTTGGTCACCCGAAGCCCCAGGAAAGCATACTTGTGCGCCAACGATGAATCCCGCATTTTTACCCCCGTCAATGGCAATGTCTCCGTTTAATTTGTTGACTTTTATAACCTGTGCCGCCAGGGCATTGCCATTAAAAGAGAGCACCGCCAACAGAAAAACTGCGAACACAACCAGAAATAGACCCAATTTTTTCATGGAGTTCTCCTCTCTGTGACAAACATATTTTCGTTTAATTTTGTTGCGTTGGATGTTGCCAAAATTAGCAGAAAGCAGATCTTTTTACCGCTTGTCCAAGATTATCCCAGCGGCACAGATTAATCAATCCTTTTTTATTCGCCTTTGTCTGAATACCCGGCAGCTTGTTGGAGTGAAACGGAAATCCCGCCCAGCGGGGCTGCGGGGAGCTTCGTCCATTTAGACGACACCCTAACCTCCCTGAACACTTACCGGGACGCTAATCCTTTCATGAATTGTTCGACATCGAGCAAGCACCCTATATGGGCGCGCAACCCTTGGCGTTTCTCAAGCTTGGGCCGTGATTCAAACAAGGCCCCCATAGTTCCGCGGACATTATGACTTGATTAAATCGGACAGATGTATTAGTAATTATACATTATCCCCAAAAAAGTTCGTGATCCTCAAACCCTTTCTCCCAAACCGCTGGGAGAAGAACCATCAATATTTATAGGTGTCTCATCACCCAAATAAGCGAAAATTAAATGGCGATGAATCCTAACAAACAGAAAACTAGAACAATACATACTTTTGCAATCACGGGGAAAGAAAGAAGATAGAGAAGCATTGTCAGCCAGGATCTGGTTTTTTCATCTTGTTAATGCTTACTTGGGTTTAACTTTTTATCAAAGAGAAAAAAATGAAAAAAATTACATTAGGTCTACTATGCATTCTACTTTTGGTATTTTTTTCGTGCGCCAAAAAAGAGGATCAACCAAAGCAACCCCCTCCGCCCGATATAACGGTTGTCGTGACAAAAGCGCAAGAAGTCCCTATATATCAGGAATTTGTCGGTCAGGTCTACGGTTTTAAAGATATTGCCATTCGGGCACGGGTGGAAGGTTTTCTGGAAGGGATTCATTTTGAAGAAGGTTCTCGGATCGAAAAAGGCGCGCTACTCTATACATTGGAAAGCCAGCCGTTTGAGGCCGATGTTGCGGCAAAGATGAGCCGGGTTGCAGAAGCAAAAACAAGGCTGGCAAAAGCAAAAAGCGATCTGGACAGGATCGAGCCCCTTGCAAAGGAGAAAGCGGTCAGCCAAAGCGATTTGGATGCCGCCGTCGCCAACTATGAGGCGTCCATCGAATCGGTGAAAGCATCCCAAGCAAATCTCAGGGCCGCCGACATACAACTGGGGTATACCAAGATTTATTCCCCCATATCCGGAATCATCGGGAAGACCAACGCCAAAGTGGGTGATTTCGTCGGCCGAAGCCCCAATCCGGTGATTTTAAATACGGTTTCCCGTATCGACACCGTTCTTGTGGAATTCTTCATTACGGAAACACAATATCTACAGATTGCACGGCGCTTTATATCACAGCCCGGCGCCGCCGATCATGATGGCGGGAAAGCAAACCTTGAACTGATTCTGGCAGACGGATCTCTGTACGGGGAAAAAGGCCAACCACAGTTTATTGACCGAAACGTGGATCCCACCACCGGTGCCATGCTGGTACAGGCATCCTTTCCCAACCCCCAGGAATTGTTACGGCCCGGGCAATTTGCCAAGGTAAAGGCCCAGGTTGCCCTGGTTAAAGAGGGCATCCTGATCCCCCAAAGATGTGTTATGGAACTGCAGGGGCTTTACAGTGTCTATGTGGTTGGCGATGGCGATAAGGTTCAGGCGAGAAAAGTAAAAGTAGGCCCGACCATCAAACAATTCTGGTTGATCACCGAAGGGTTAAAACCCGGTGAACACATCGTGTACGAAGGGTTGCAGAAAGTAAAAGACGGGATCATCGTAAAACCGACCCTAAAAGAAATCGAATCAACAGACCAGGAAAGCGCGTAATCAGATATGGATAATTTTTTTGTAAGACGTCCAATTGTGGCCATGGTCATTGCCATCTTTATGGTTATCGTGGGGGTCGTGTTTTTGAAAGGGCTTCCCACGGAGCAGTATCCCAACATTACACCGCCGGTGGTGGAAGTTCGGGCGACCTATACCGGAGCAAATGCCGTCAGTGTGGAGGAGTCGGTGGCCACACCCCTGGAGCAGCAGATCAATGGGGTGGACAACATGATCTACATGAAATCCATCAACGCCAATGACGGCACCATGAACATTCAGGTGTCGTTCGAGATCGGCACCGATCCGGACATGAACACGGTTTTTACCCAAAACCGGGTTGCCGCTGCCACAGCCAAGCTCCCCGAGGAGGTCAAAAGATTAGGGGTTACCACGGAAAAATCCCTTCCGAATATTTTGATGCTGGTAACCCTCACATCCGAAGACGGCAGATATGACCAAAATTTCCTCGGGAATTATTCATTGATCAACATTAAAGATATTCTGGCCCGCATAAAAGGTATTGGCCGCGTGAACGTAATCGGTGCCAGCGATTATTCCATGCGCATATGGATCGAACCCGACCGATTGGCCCATCTGGGGATCACCGTGCCCGAGATCGTGAATGCCATCCAAGCGCAAAGTGTCGTCGTGCCGGGCGGCAAATTCGGTGCAGAGCCCGCTCCTCCGGGGACGGAATTTACCTACACGGTTAGATTGCCGGAGCGTCTTCAATCTGAAAAAGAATTCAGTGAAATCGTCATCAGAACCACCGAGGGAGGGTCTCAGGTAAAGATCAAAGACATCGCCCGTGTGGAACTGGGTGTTGAGACTTACAATGCATTTACCCGATTAAATGACAAAGAATGCTCCATGATCGCCCTGTATCAGGCCCCCGGTTCCAACGCCGTGGAACTGGCCCAAGCGATCAGAAAGACCATGGCGGATTTGTCCAAATCTTTTCCGGAGAGCATCCGATACGACGTGTCCCTGGATACCACGTTGGCCATTACAGCGGGCATCGATGAAATCGTCGAGACCCTCTTTATCGCCCTGGCCCTGGTTATTCTGGTTGTCTTCATCTTTATTCAGGACTGGAGAGCCGCCCTGATTCCCACCATCGCCATCCCCGTTTCTCTGGTCGGTGCCTTTATTGTATTTCCATTGATCGGTTTTACCGTCAATGTTCTGTCCCTTCTGGGCCTGGTTCTGGCCATCGGCATTGTTGTGGACGATGCCATTGTGGTGGTGGAAGCCGTCCAGGTCAATATTGAAAACGGTATGGATTCCAAAACGGCGACTGTCCATGCCATGAATGAAGTTACCGCACCGGTCATTGCCACCACACTGGTTTTGGTGGCGGTGTTTATCCCGGTGGCCGTCATGGGAGGTATCACCGGCAGCCTGTATCAACAATTTGCCATTACGGTCGCCGTTTCGGTGGTTTTCTCGTCGATTAACGCATTAACCTTAAGTCCTGCTCTGTGCGCATTGCTGCTCAGAAAGCAGAAACCGTACGGCGGTCCTTTGGGCATGTTTTTTCGTCTTTTTAACAAAGTCTTTGACCGGGCCACCGAGGGCTACATGGGGGTGACCCGTAGGGTGGCGGGGAAAATAGTTAGAGGATTGATATTTATCCTTGTGGTGGCCATTGCCATGGGGTTTCTTGGGAAAAAGGTGCCCGGCGGGTTTATGCCCGAAGAAGATATGGGATACCTTTTGGTAAACATACAATTGCCGGATGCCGCATCCCTGCAACGATCCGACGCGGTTGCCAAAAAAGTCGAAAAAATTATAAAGCAATACAATGAAGTCGATTATATTACCACCGCAACCGGATTCAGTCTGCTTTCAAACAGCATGTCATCCAATGCCGGATTTATTTTTGTTTCCCTTAAGGATTGGGGGGAACGGGAGAAAACCGCAAAGCACATCGTTGCGCTGTTAAATGCTAATTTTCATCGGGCGATTAACGAGGCGCAGGTGTTTGCCTTTGGCCCCCCGGCCATTCCCGGTTTGGGAAGTGGTTCGGGATTTACGATGATGATCCAGGACAAGGGGGGGAATACGCCGGATTATCTGGCCGGATATACTGCCAAATTTATTCAAGCCGCCATGAAACGGCCCGAAATCGGTTCGGTATTTACAACATTTCGAGCCAGCGTTCCCCAGCGATACATGGAAATCGATCGGGATAAAGTCCTCAAAGCAGGTATTTCACTCAACGACATCTATACGACGGTGGGTGCCTTTCTGGGAGGGACCTATGTAAATGATTTCAACAGATTCGGCAGGCTTTACAGGGCCTATATCCAAGCGGAACCCAAGTACCGCCAAAATGAAGACCAGATAAATCTTTTTTTCGTTAAAAATAAAGAAAACAAAAGCGTTCCTTTGGCGGCATTTGTCGATATCAAAGAAATCGTCGGGCCGGATTATACCAATCGATTTAATTTGTACAGATCCATAGAACTCAGTGGGGGGCCGGCCCCGGGATTTACTTCGGTCCAGACCCTCGATGCCCTTGAAGAAGTTGCTGCGGAAGTTCTTCCGGGGGATATGGGCTTTGCGTGGGGCAACATGTCGTACCAGGAAAAGAAGGCCTCCGGAACAGGTGCCATTGTTTTCGTGTTTTCATTATTGTTCGTATTTCTTATCCTCGCCGCCCAATATGAAAGCTGGTCCTTGCCCTTCAGTATCCTGTTGGGGACCCCCTTTGCGATCTTCGGTGCATTCATGGCATTATTTATTGCCCGGCAGTTCAGCCAAAGCTATGAGCTCAATGTTTTTGCCCAGATCGCTCTGGTGATGCTCATCGCCATGGCGGCCAAAAATGCCATTCTGATCGTCGAGTTTGCCAAACTGGAGTTTGACAAAGGTCTTTCTTTGTTCGATGCGGCCGTTAAAGCCGCTGAGATGCGATTCAGACCCATATTGATGACGGCGTTTTCCTTTATCCTCGGTGTTCTACCGCTGGTGGTCGCTTCC
>JAHECI010000193.1:0-2149 GCA_024641825.1 Desulfobacterales bacterium
AGCCCAAATCGAACTATGCGGTCCCCGGTCTCTACTTTTATGACAACGATGTGGTCAACATCGCCGCCGATCTAAAACCGTCTGCCCGTGGAGAACTCGAAATCACAGCGGTTAATATGGCGTATCTGCGCCGGGGTGAACTCCGGGTGGAGCTTTTGGGAAGGGGTTTTGCCTGGCTTGACACCGGGACCCATGATGCCCTTCAGCAAGCGGCCAGTTATGTCCAGGCGATTCAGGAACGGCAGGGGCTGAAGATTTCTTGCATCGAGGAGATCGCCTATCGTTTGGGATACATCAGCAGGGAAGATGTCCAAAGACTGGCATCGGATATGATGAAAAACGATTATGGGCGATACCTGATGGATATCGTATCGAAAAAATGAGGAAAAACATGGCGTGTTGGAGTAATGGTTTGAGAAAATGTGCTTCCCATCCCTCCATCCCTCCAATATTCCAGTTTAACCATTGTGGAAGGACACGAATTAAGGATGTTTAGATGAATTCGTTTCAGGCCATTGTCCTTGGAACCATTCAAGGACTTACCGAGTTCTTGCCCATCAGTAGTTCGGGACACCTCGTTATTTCACAGCATTTGTTCGGTTTAAAGGAGTCGGCGCTGTTATTCGATATCAGTGTGCATATGGGAACCCTGATGGCGGTGATCATTTATTTTGGGAAAGAGTTAAGGGAAATAATAGCATCGGTGGTTCGGTGTGTCCGATTATTATTGAAAAGAGAAGCTTCTTTAACGGATATTTACGAAGATTCTTATATCAAACTCGTTGTTTTTATCGTGGTTGGATCCATACCCACAGTGATACTCGGCCTATGGATCCATAGCGTGTCGGACAAACTGTTTTCATCGGTGATTATCGTGGGGTCGATGCTGCTGGTCACCGGTGTTCTTTTGTTCATGACCGGATTCCTGTTGTGGAGTACCCACTGGATCAATAAAAAAGGTGCGGACATATCACAATTTTCCATAAAAAAAGCCATCATTGTGGGGTTTATTCAGGGCGTTGCCATAATCCCGGGAATCAGTAGATCCGGCGCCACCATCGCTGGGGGGCTTTTTCTCGGATTAGACAAAGAAACCGCAGCCAAATATTCTTTTCTCCTGTCCATCCCGGCCATCTTGGGCGCCGGCATTCTAATATTCAAAGATATTCATTCTTATACGACAGTGCCCTTAAATATCATGGTCATCGGATGTGTGACGTCGGGAATTGTGGGATACTGCTCTCTCAGATTTCTCGTTTACATCGTGAAAAAAGGACAACTGCACTTTTTTGCGCCGTATTGCTGGGTTGTCGGGATAGCGGCACTCATTTATGGGCTGTAAGAATGAAAAACAGTCTACAAAAAAATAAGAATTGTCTCCAACCAAACTGGAGAAGATATGATTATATGAGGGGTCGGGGAGTTTTTATTCCAACCCCTTGAGTTCCGGCGGAATGGATGATCTTTTTTTTAAAGCGGTTTAAAAAAGATTATCCATGAAGCGACTTTATTAAAAAAACACCCCGACCTCTCGATTATATGGCATTTTAAAACAGAAAAAAACTTGTCTTATGGGTGGACCGCAGGATAATGTAGGACTGATGTCCGGCATTGCCGGAAGTGAAACGATTTTTTTTCAGATAAAAGGAGATCACCGATGCGTATCAAATCCATTCAGATCCCGCTCCTTTGCATGGTCGTCGTCGTTGCCGGTCTGATGATCTTGGATGGATGTGCGGGATTCGGCCGGCGGCTGGAGTCTCCGGAAATTTCTTTGGCAAATATTTCCTTACAGGAAGCCAAGGGGTTTGAAACCTCTTTTGAACTGGCCCTCCGGGTGTTCAACGCCAATGATGTTCCCCTTGAAATCAGGGGAATTGAGTGTGAATTGGAAATTAACGGAAATAAATTGGCAAAAGGCGTTTCTGCAACCCAGACCAAAGTCCCTGCATTCGGTACGGAACTGGTGCGGATGACTGTCTATTCGTCGATGCTGGGAATGGTGTCGTCCATGCTGGATATGATTAGAAGTGCCCAGTCCGATCAGCTCCCCCAAAAGATGAATTATAAAATCTCCGGAAGACTCAGCATCGGGGGGGAATCGACAATGCCCTGGAAACTTCCCTTTAAACACCAGGGAGAGGTGGAT
>JAHECI010000193.1:2249-6430 GCA_024641825.1 Desulfobacterales bacterium
GTCCGATAGGGTCAAGGCTTCCGAAAGATCTCCGGTAATCAGAAGTATCCCTGTTTTTTCCCGTGCCTTGAGCAGTAAATTCCAAACATCTTCCGTTGCAGCGATATCCAAACCCTGGGTGGGTTGTTCCGCCACAATCAGGCGCGGCTTGCGATAAAATTCACGGGCCAGAACCATTTTCTGGAGATTGCCGCCCGAGAGCTGACGTGCCAGTGCGCGAACATTTCCGGGTTTGACACCGAATGCTTGTATGAGTCCTTTTGCCTTTTTCTCTGCCGCGTGCTTGCTCAACCACGGACCCGATGAAAAACCTTCCCGGGTGGTCAGAAGGAAGTTGTCCACCAAGTCGAGACCCATGCACACCGCCAGTCCCTGACGATCTTCGGGGATATAAGACAACGCGTTCTCCCAGGGTCTTTGGGCAAAAAAACGATTCCAGGACTGGCCAAGAATGGACACATCACCCGTTTCGGGGGGTTGAAGGCCACAGATGGTTTCTACCAGAGGTTTTTGACCGTTTCCGGAAACACCCACGATTCCCAATATCTCACCCTGTCGAACTTCAAGGTTGACGTTCTCTAAAAAATTGTTGCTGAGCCCTTGGACTCTAAGGACCCTCTGCTTCGGCTCCAGGGGCTGTTTTTCGATTTGCAACAGGATTTCCCGCCCCACCATGAGCCGGGCCAGTTCAGATTTTGAGCTGACATCCGCGGCATCCAGGGTGTCGACCACCTGTCCATGGCGCAACACGGCGATCTCATCTGCGATTTCCAGAACTTCATCGAGTTTGTGGCTGATAAAAACAATGGCCTTTCCCTGATGGGCCATCTGTCTGAGTGCATCAAAAAGATGGGCGGTTTCCTGGGGAGTAAGAACCGCGGTGGGTTCGTCAAAAATGAGGAATTGACTCTGGCGGTACAACAGCTTTAGAATTTCGACCCGTTGTTTCTCGCCCATGGACAAATTGGATATTCGGGCGGACGGATCGATATCGAGCTCATAGCGATCGGCCAAATCTTTGACAAGGCGTCGCATTTTTTTGGGATTCAGAAAGAATCGTTCGTCTTGACCCAGAAGTATATTTTCAGCCACCGTCATGGCATCCACCAACATGAAGTGCTGGTAGACCATTCCGATTCCGGCCTCGATGCCGGCTTTGGTGGAAGGAAAGGCCACCGGTTTCCCATCGATTAAAATTCTTCCGCTGTCCGGCTGGAGTTGACCGGCGAGAATGCTCATCAGTGTACTCTTTCCGGCGCCGTTTTCACCGAGCAGGGCCTTAATTTTCCCTGAATGGATGTCCAGATTAATTTTCCGGTTGGCATGCACGGACCCGAAGGATTTGCTGATATTTTCGAGCCGGATATTCGATGGGGCGTTATCGACCATGAAGATTCCTGTCTTTTGCCGATAGGGGTTGTACAAATTGTGATTCCGAATCCCAGGGAAAGAGAATCCAGGTGTCCTGACTCACCTCTTTGATAAAGGTATCCACCATGGGCCTTCCGGCGGGTTTGGCATAAACGGTGGCAAAATGGGCCTTGGGGAGCAGCTCCCTGACAACCTTAGCGGTTCTCCCCGTATCCACCAGATCGTCGATAATCAACCAGCCCTCGTCATCCCCTGATATGGGCTTGAGAATTTGGATTTCTCCCTGTTGATCCTGCCAGTCGTAACTGGTTACGCAAACCGTGTCCACCATGTGGATATCGAGTTCCCGGGCAACAATCGCCGCAGGGACCATGCCGCCCCGGGTGACGGCAACGATGCCCCTGAAAAAATTCATGTCCAGGAGACGCCAGGCCAGGGCCCGGGAATCTCGGTGAAGCTGATCCCAGGATATGGGGTACGTTTTGGTGTATGTCTGACTCATCGGTAAAATACGTCCTTTCTATTTCAAAGGTTCACACTCATAATATTGAGGTTCTTCTCCAATTTAGTTGGAGAAGAGGGGCCAAGGATCCAAGGGGTCAAGGATCCAAGAGATTGTTTTATAAGGACTTTGTCTGCGCATTTAACATTCTTTCTAATTCTGCGATATCTTTTTTTAGTGGTCCCAATTCACTTTTTCAATTAAATCTAAATCCCCAGCTAATTCGCAAACAGAGCCATAAGATTTGAATTTTTAGATCTTTCACTCGAACCCTTGACCCCTTGAATCCTTGAACCCTCCATGAACACCCCTGCTCAATTGGAGATTCTCCACTTATTTTTCCCTAATTAACACCAAATAATCGTGAGATGATTCTTGTTTGCTATCCATTAGAGATCTATTCCGAAGGTTCTATATTGACGCCCAATGCCGACGGAACGCCGGTTCCCTGCCGTTTCCAGGAAGAAAGTACCAGGACGAAAACCGTAAGGGCATACGGGAGCATCAGCAACAGCGAAGAAGGAATATGCGTGCCGGATGCCTGGAGTCTGAGCTGAAGGGCCATAACGCCGCCAAAAAGATACGCCCCGATAACGGCCCGGCCCGGATGCCAGAAAGCAAAGATGACCAGGGCAATGGCGATCCACCCGCGACCGGCCGACAGACCATTGGTCCACAAGTGGGTGTATGCCAGAGAAAGATACGCGCCGCCGAATCCCACCAGACATCCCCCCACAAGGACACCGGCCCACCGGTAACCGGTCACTCTGAGACCGCCTGCCAATGCTGCCTGGGGATATTCACCCACAGCACGCATTCCCAGTCCCCAGCGGGTATATCGAAAAAAAGCCCACATGGCCGGCGGGATGAGATAGGCCGTGTAAACCAGGGGATCGTGGTGAAAAAAAACAGGACCCAGAATTGGAATTTTAGACAGCACCGGAAAGGCCATGGGTGAAAATCCAGGGGCTGCCTGCCCGATAAAGGGGGTGCCCAGATAGTTGGCCAGGCCCACGCCGAGGATCGTCAATGCCAGTCCGGAAACCACCTGGTTGCCCTGAAATTTCATACAGACCAGTCCATGTGTCCCCGCCAGAAATGCACCGGCACCGCCGCCGATTAAAAAGGCCAAAATCGGGTTGCCGAAGAATTTGGCAGAAACAAAGGCCGCCAGAGCGCCGAACATCATAATCCCCTCGACACCCAAATTGAGAATGCCTGATTTTTCGGTAAATATCTCACCCAGTGTGGCATACAGAATCGGGGTCCCGGACTGTACGGCAGCGGCAAGCAGCGGAATCAGGATTTCGAGGTTCATGATTTCTTCCCCAAGGAAATACGATAATCGATAAAGAAACCTCCGGCCAGAACGGTCAACAATATAATACCTTCCATGATTCCGCCAAAGGCTGCAGGCACTTGAAGATCGAGCTGGAGATTTTCCAGGCCGACTCTCAGTCCGGCCAGAAGAAACGAGGCGATCCCGATGGAGACGGGATTCAGCCTGGCCAGCCAGGCCACGACAATTGCCGTATACCCATATCCCACAATGATACCGGGTTGAAGACGATTGATGGTCGAAGAGGCTTCCAAAAATCCGGCGCATCCGGCCAGAGCGCCGCTCAGAAACAGGACCAACATTACCAGCCGACGGTAGGGCAGGCCGGCATATCTTGCGGCCTTGATATTTTCACCGCTGGCCTTGAGTTCATAGCCCAGGCGGGTGTATTTAAAAAAAATCCAGATGGCCACACCGAAAAAAATGCAAAGAACGATCCCCCAGTTTAACTGGGTATGGCCGATTTTTCCCACAATTGCCGAGGTCGAAAACTCCCGGGTCATGGGAAATCCAAAGCTTACCGGGTCTTTCCATGGACCGTAAACCAGATAATCGAGAAACAGGATTGCCAGATAGTTGAACATGAGGGTCACGATAATTTCATTGGCCCCCATGTAAAGTTTCAGAACCGCGGGAATGAAGCCCCATAGGCCGCCGGCAATGAACGCCATTGCCAGCATTCCGGGAAGCACGATAAACCAGGGCAGATCGGGGAATCGAAGGGCGACCCAGGTGGCCCCGATGGCGCCCAGGGCAAATTGTCCTTCGGCGCCGATATTCCAGATCTGGAGACGGAATGCAACGGCCACGCCCAGGGAACAGAGAAAAATGGGCACCGCCTTGATCAGGCAGTCTTGTATGGCCACCAGGGATCCGAAGGCGCCGTTGAACAGAAGAACGATGGCCGTCAAAGGGGGTTTGTTCTGTAAGGCCAGCATGATGGCGCTGACGGCAAGGGAGAGGGACAGG
>JAHECI010000011.1:0-1974 GCA_024641825.1 Desulfobacterales bacterium
CGGAAGCGTGGCCGTTCCTTCGGGCAAGTTATTTTCAAGGGCACAGCAAAACTCCATGGCAGTTCCCTGTTTACGGGCATTCACTTCAAGAAAAAAAATGCGACCCCTTGGGTCCACCAGGTAATCGCAACCGAACATGCCCCGAAAACCTTCCCGGGCCAGCCATTTGCCGATCTTGCGCGTATATTTTTCAAGTTTGGCCACACACCCTTTTTTAAGTATCGTCGGGAAGATGGACCCGACAAACTGGGTACCGTGTTCAATGAACTGATCCGCAACGCCTGCGATATAGATATCATTTTCATTGGCCACCACACCCAGAACCGTGGGGTCGTGGTCGTGGGGAATGAATCGACTGATGAGATAGCTTGGTTTCTCCTCCTTGAATCTGTCAAGGATATCGTCACGACGGTGTGCAACGATGCTTTTCAATCCCCCGGAGCTGTATTCCTCGCTGACAAAAATACCTTGGGTCCAGTTTGACCAGAGTGGGTCGGTTGTTTTCAGAAGTTCGTCAAATCCGTTACAGATTCGATGGTCCACCAGGGGAAGAAGATTTTTACAGGCCTGGTACTGGACTATCTTGCTGTTCAGGCGTTCGGAAATTTGGCTGTCAGGACCGATGATGGAAACACCGGGCAATCGGTCGAAATTCATTTCCGGCATGCTCTGGTACATATAGATATACAGTTTTTTCTGTCGTTCAAGTAGCGTTTGAACCAATTCTCTCACGTGACGATTGCTCGAGACGCTGGACAAGAATTTTTTGGTGGGGATTCTACAGCTTCCTTTTCGACCGTGTATGCGGGAAAATTCATCCACCCGTGGATTGATAACCATCATGTTGGGATAGGGGTATTGGGCCAGAATATCCTGGACGATGGATATAACATCGATCCTGCGGTTGTAAATTTTAGAAAGTGCTTCTTTTAAAAAAATGTTCAGCCCATAATTTTTTATGGATCCGATATATAAAAAATAGTGGGTGTCTTCTTCCAATTGATAATTGGAAAAATAGAGATCCGGCATGATATTTCCTATTCAATATAAGAGACGACCCTTATCCGTAGGTCTCCGCAACGTAATCGATGATTCGGCCGGCAATATCCAGGCCGGTTGCCGCTTCCAGGCCGGTAAATCCAGGCGTATAGTTGACTTCGATAACCCGGGCATTTCCATGTGAATCGACAATTAAATCGACGCCGGCGATTTCAAGGCCCAGTGCATCTGCAGCCTTCAACGAAATATTTTCCCACTCGGTTGCAAGGTCCACCGGCCAGCTTTTCTGGCTCAAATGAAAATTAGCCCTGAAATCTCCTGCCTTGGGTTTGAGTCTCATGGCTCCGGCGACCACGCCGCCGATGACCAAGACCCGTATATCCTGCCGGTTGTCGGGAGGAATAAATTTTTGTACCAACATGCCTTTGCTAGGCACAAGATAATTATGAAGAATCAACCTTGCTTTGTGTTCCGTGTCAACCAGAAAAACCCCCTCTCCCACACGGCCGCTGGCCTGTTTAACCACCACCGGATACCCCCCCAGTCGAACCAAAACAGACTGAAAGGCCTCATAGGAGTTGATGAGGCCTGTATCCGGAAAGGACAATCCAGCGGCAGATAACGCCTGAAGGGTGAGAAACTGATCTTTTGCAAGGCGGATGGCATCCAGATTATTGACCAGGGGAATCCCCATATGGCTCAGATGGGGGACCAGGGCCAGACTGGAATCGTTTACGGTGGAGCCCTGCCGCGGCAGAACAACATCCAGGATGCCGATATTCGGTAACCCCACCATGCCGGGGCTTCCGCCCTCCAAGATCGCCCACGTCTGCAGCGGATCCACCACAATCAAACCATGACCTCTTTGAGCCGCCGCTTCTGACAACCGCTTGGTGGGGGGGTATTCATAGCCTTCGGCGGTAATAATGCCTATGTTGATGCCCATATTTTCACCTTTCTAATGAATAATATTGG
>JAHECI010000011.1:2074-24995 GCA_024641825.1 Desulfobacterales bacterium
CCCGGTTTCACGAAAATCCGTCGACAAACTTGGTTACCATGGGGGTGAGGTAGGTAATTTGTGTTGAGTGTGAATGGCGGTCGTCCTGCCGGGTTGCGTTGGCGACTTTTGCATACAAATAAATTTTATCTTCATCCCCATCACCGGCAAAATCGATCCGTACTTCCTGCAGCGGGGCAATCTCTTCGGCAACAATCACCGTTGCCCACTGGGTTGAGAAATGCGTCAGTTCTGCACTCAACCCGGATGATTCCGTCTTTTTGCCGTGCATTTTATGCAAGATAACCGGTATCGGTTTCTCCAAAGGTTCTGGGTGATCGACCCGGTCCGGCAACACTAAATTATACGGTCCTTTGATCCCGACCACGTCATAGAGATCGATATCTTCTTCGATGCCCTTAAATCTTACCGGCCGGACCCCGCGAACGACCACCAAATCCTTTACCTGTTCGTAAGTAGACGGGGTAATCAGAACCTGCCCCCCCAATGTAGCCCCTTCCACCCGTGATGCTAAATTGATATTGTGTCCGACGACGCCATATTTGGCGCGTTCTTTGCTCCCGATATTTCCGACGATGACCTCACCGGTGTTGATACCGATCCCCATAAAAAGGGCGGGGAGTCCCTTCTCGCTGTTTTGTCTATTGATCTCTTCCATGGCCAGCTGCATGGCCAGCGCACAGGCCACTGACCGAGCCGGGCTGTCACCATATTTGACCGGTGCACCGAAAAACGTCAGGATGGCATCACCGATAAACTCATTGATGGTGCCTTGGTATTGGCCGATAATTTTGGACATTCGGCTTAAATAACCGTTTAAAACTTCAATGACCTGATCGGGGTTTAAACGTTCACAAAGGGGGGTGAACCCCCTCAGATCGCTGAGCATAATGGTGACTTCTCTGATTTCACCCCCCAATTTAAGACCGTCCGATGTGTCCAGAAGTTCTTTTACCACTTCTTTGGTGACATACCGGCCGAAGGTGTCCCGAATGAAATCCCTCTGGCGCAATCCTTCCATCATTTCGTTGAATGCTGCTGTTAATTGCCCGATTTCATCACGACTTTTTATTTCAAGCGCATCCCGGTAAGGCCCTTCTTCGGTCACTTGGACCGCCGAATTCGTCAAATCCATAATCGGTCGTGAGATACGTCGTGTCACCACGATTAACAGAAGCGACAGCCCCATAATCAGCGATATACACAATACCGCCATTTGAAGCGTCAGTTTATGGAGGGGTTTTAAGATGGTCTTGGCCGGAACACTGAGAACAAAGCAGATGGAGGCGTTCTGGACACGGTGGAATCCCAGATACCACTTTTCGTTCGAGTAATTGCCCAGATACTGTTTGTATTGAATTTCCGAATGTTTAATATCCTCGGACAACTGCGCGTCCAATTCTTCACCGGTGATACCGATATCCGAACCGATCCTGTCTTTGTCCGGGTGAAGGAGGACCATGGCGTTGGCGTCGACCAATATATTTTGGCCGTTTTCAAGAACCGGAAGGTTATCCATCAAGTTGCGAGATGCTGATTCGATATCCAGGTCCACGCCGAGAACGCCCATCAATCCACCGGCCGGATCGACGACTTTTTGATATAATGTGATGGTGGGACGTCCGGTGCCGGCATCCGGATAAGGTTCTGTCACGCCTGCCATGACGCCGGTAGGGAGACCCAGGGCACCCAGATACCACGGCCGTGTTCGGGGGTCATAATCCTGGGGCAGCGGAGTGGTTTTTGCCCGAACAAACTTTCCATCCGGAAATCCCATGAAAACCGAAGCCGTAGCGCCGCCAAGCTGATCTTTGATCTTGACAAAAAACCGGTGTCGCTCCGAATCATTTTTTCCTTCCACACTTTCGGTGATTGCCATTAACTCAAGTGTGGATTGAATCTGAACGATTCGAGTTGAAACCTGTTCAGCCGAGGCCCGGAGGAAGTTTTGTCCGGAGATCTTCATCTGATCGATCAGAAGTTTATGCACCAGGAGATAGCTTGACAGCGATAACACCGACAATATGAATACCACCGGGAGGATAATAAAAACAATAAATTTGCCGGTCAGGGTTTTCATAAGGATAACTCTCCGGATCTCTCTGAAGCACGCCGTCGGAAGTTTCTTTTTTACGCGGCCTGACCCCCGCCCCACGGATAGCAGAGGCCGGGGGCAGACGGTATACAAAATATCGAGCCGATTTCTTAGCGGCTGTTAATCCAAACGACAGTTTAAACGGAATATCACGAAAAATCCTGAAAAACGCAAGAAAAATTAGAAATGCCGACAAAAAATAATCATCATCGAAGGGAACGGATTACAATAAACCAGTCAAAATGAAACATCCTGTTTTAACAGTGTTTTTACAAAACTGTTTGACTTAAATGATATAAATTAATAAAATTAAAAAATCCTCGTAAATTCCCAAAAAAATTGACCCTAAAAATTTCGTGGTGTTGCCATGAGCCGAACAACCAGACCGTTGAAAAACTTTTCACGCCTATGGGTATGCCTTTTACTGCTGTTAAACAGCATCCTTTTTTCCGGTTCCGCTTTTGCTTTTGAAAAAACAGTTACCAATTCTTTGGGGATGGAATTTACCCTGATACCCTCCGGAACTTTTACCATGGGCAGCCCTAAGGATGAGCCCTATCGAGGCAGCTCCGAAGTCCAGCACCGGGTTTCCATCACCAGGCCGTTCTACATGCAGACCACCGAGGTTACGTTAAAACAATGGCAATCCCTAATGAAACGGCGGTTGTTGGCGCGCCAAAAAGGTTCTGATAACCTGCCGGTTACCCAGGTCTCCTGGTTCGACTGTATGGAATTCATAAAACGCCTCAACCGGCTGGGCGAAGGAAAATATCGGCTTCCCACAGAGGCGGAATGGGAATACGCCGCCAGGGCCGGTACCCAAAGCGCTTTTTTCTGGGGGGATGCCATCGATTGTGAAAAGGCCATGTATGGAAACAACAGTCTCAAATACAATGTTTGCCAGCTTTATATTCATTCCATCGGCGTAATGAGCGATCAGCCGGCACCGGTAAAAACTTACCCGCCCAACCTGTGGGGGTTGTATGATATGCACGGCAATGTCTGGGAATGGTGCATGGACTGGTATGGAGATCTCGGTAAAAATCCGACAACGGATCCCAACGGCCCGGATTCAGGAGCCATGCGGATCCGCCGCGGCGGGAGCTGGTTTAAACACGGTCACGCATGCCGGTCCGCCAATCGGTCTTTTGGACATCCGGCGACCCGGTATAGTACCACCGGCTTCAGACTGGTCAGGGATGTTCCGTAATGCTCAAATTTGTCGGCAAATGGCTAAAGATTTTTGAGGATGAAATCCGCCTGTTCTTGTGGATATTTTTTCTTTTTTTCCTTTTGCGCAGCGCCAACGTCATCCTGAACAATTATGCCGAAACCGCCTTTCTGAAGCGTTTCGGTGTCGAATATCTCCCCATCGTGTATATGCTCAATTCAATCGCCCTCTTTTTTCTCATGGGGGTGCTGACCGGAATCATGGGTAGAGTTCCGGGCGCACGTATTTTATCTTACCTTTTTATATTCTGCGGCGTTTCAGTGGGAGGAATACGGGCCTTAATCCCTTTTGGCTTTGATCTGATCTATCCGGCCCTATTTATGCTAAAAGCCCAGTATGAGGCCTTACTTGGGCTTTTGTTCTGGAACATGGCCAACGATCTTTTCAATACCAGACAGTCCAAACGACTTTTCCCTCTCATTACAGCCGGGGGCGTCATCGGTACCATGCTGGGAAGTTTCGGCACACCGTTTCTGGCCAAGGCCATTACCCTGGACAACCTTCTGCTCTTCTATATGGGTACCGCCCTGATCGGAGCCGTTGTCGTCAGACAAATGGGAAAAGCGTATCCCACCCTTTTATTTGGTGATGGAAAAACCAAAAAATCAAAATCCCGGGGCAACATCATAGAGGAATTCAAAAAAATTATCCCTTTATTGAAAGAGTCTTCACTGGTCAAGATTTTAATTTTATTGACCTTTCTTCCCAATGTCATCATTCCCATCATGAACTATCAATTCAACTTTGCGGTGAATGCACAGTATGCCACCGAATCGGGTATGATACATTTTTTCGGCGTGTTCCGGGGGTTTTTAAATGCCATCAGCCTGTTTATTCTTTTCTTTGTCGGCCGCATATACGGTCGTTGGGGGCTGCCGGTGGCATTGATGTTTCATCCCGCCAATTATATTTTGGCGTTTCTGGCCTTTTTGTTCAGGTTCGACATCTTTTCGGCCATGTATGCCCGGATGTCCACCATGATCTTGCGGACAACCATCAATAACCCTGCCCGGGATATCTTGATGGGGCTGATTCCAACATCCCTGCGTTCCATTTTAAGGCCCTTTCTCAGGGGAACGGTGGTGCGCATCGCACTGCTCATGGGATCGGGCATGATATTAGTTTCCGAAAAGCTGTTCCATCCCAAGTATTTGTCCCTGGTTGCCATCCCATTTGCAGCTGCGTGGCTTGCCTCGGTCTTTGCGTTAAAAAGGAAGTATTCAAAAATCCTTCTGGACCTCATCTCCAAAGACATGTTCGATTTGAAGGCCTTGGAGGCAACGGACATGGAACAAATTTTCAGTGGGGGGAAAATTGAGTCCCAGCTGGTCCAGGCGTTTCTCGACGCCCGGGGAAATCGTTCCCTTTGGTATGCCCGCCTCCTTAAGTCCCTGGGAATAAAAAATTTAGATCAACACATTTTGACCGCGCTGAAACATCAGACGGAGAGCGTCCGGGCAGATCTATTGGGATTTCTGTCTCCTAAGGCCGGGAAAGAAGCCGCGGATATGTTGGCGGGCCTGGCAGCATCTGAAAAAAATCCGGATATCATCGCAGCCGCTCTCCAAGCTGTAAACCGGCTCGATTCCGATGCTTCTGCCGTGTTCGATTATGCACCCTTTCTCAACAGTAAACATCCTGAAATTAAAGCCCATGCACTGATCGGACTCTGTCACCGAACACCGGAAAAACACCGTTCCACCATCGCTTCCTGGCTCCGTTCAGAGGATTTGGCCCAGAGAAAGGCAGGCATCATCGCTGCCGGCGGGTCAGGGGACATCTCTTTTTGCGACGGTCTCAAAAAGATGCTGGCGGACAAAGAAAATGAGCCGGTTTTGCCGGATATTTTAAATGGGCTTTATGCCCTCGGGGCCACTGAACTCACGGATCGGGCCCTGCCCTATCTGTCCAACAGTTCGAAGAAGGTGCGTCAGGCGGCGCTGGCGGTCATTGACATCGAAAACGATGCGCTCTTAAGAAAAACAATTTCGATGATGGCCGTTTCCGACGAAAATATTTTCGAACTTGCCAAAAAAAAGATAGAAACAGCCCCCCATCAAAATACTCAGCTACTGGTAGAATCGCTGGTCATACCCAACCGAAAGATCAGAAAAGGGATATTCGATTTGCTGGAATCTTTGAATATTAAAGATCTGGATATTTTTCGGTTCGCACAAAGTCAGGTCAAGGAAAGTTATCAATACCTGGCGAATTCCGTGAGTCTCGAAGCTTTCCAAGAAACCCCTTCTCGAAACCTTCTCATCGATCATTTTAACGAAAAAATGCAACTTAGAATCGAAAACATTCTGCGTGTCCTGGCCCTTCAGGACCCATCCGGAGAAATAAAAATTATCTACAGGGGATTATTATCTTCAGATGCCCGTAACCGTTCCAACGCCATCGAAGCCCTGGATGATATGGTGGACAAACGCTTGTTCAAAATAATGTTGCCCCTGATGGAAATTCATTCTCCCCAAGAAAGCCTTAACGACGGGAAGAAGAACTTTGATCTTCTGGAATTGGATTCCGAAGAAAAAAAATTCTTTTCCCACCTGCTCACCGATGGGGACTGGGTAACCACAGCATTGACACTGAATTTAATTCACGATAATAAGTCTGAGCACATCGATCATGACGTCGTGATAGAATTTATCTCATCTGAGAATAAATTTATACGGGGGATGGCCCAGCGGATCATCGACCAACATGCCGCGGAAGGAGGACAGGATGGCGGATGACGTCACAATTTCGGACAAGATTATGCTTTTGAAAGGCATAGAAATATTTGAAAGCCTGTCGGTCAGCGAACTTGCCGCCATCGCATCGGTCGTTGAAGAGATCGATTGCACGCCGGGTGAAGTCATCATTCAAGAAGGAACCGTTGGAGACACCATGTACCTTGTGGTCAAGGGAGAAGTGTCGGTAATTAAAGATCTGGGCGAAATTAACGAGATTGAAATCGATCGAATCAAAGCCGGTGATTATTTTGGAGAGATGGCCCTCTTTGAAGATGCGGTTCGATCGGTAAGCATCCGGATTGAAGAAGCATGCAGATTTATGGTTTTACATAAACAGGAATTCAAAGAACTTGTCCGGGAATATCCACAGATAGCCTTGGAAATTTGCAAAGTATTGAGCGGCAGAATCCGTAATCTTCACACAAAAATAGAAAAACGCGAATTTTGTAACGCAGAGATTTGACCATGAAAATAGCTTTTTTAATGGATCGTTTGGAACCCATCGATCCGATGATGGAAACCACCAGTCACCTCATGTACGAGTGCAACCAGCGGGGCCATACGGTCTATTTTCTCGAGCCCCATGATATCTATATCCGGGAATACAAGGTGGTTGCAAGGATGCGCAACATTACCGTACCCACCGACCTTTCCATGAAAAAATATTGGCGATCCGCAATAAAATGCCTGAAAAAGGACGATCTCATTTTTGAAACCGTGACCGAACTTGATGCACTGTTTCTGAGAAAAAACCCGCCGCTCAACTATCAGGCCATGGAATTCCTTTCGCCGGTCAATGACCGGGTCTTTATGATCAATTCCACCAATGGACAGATTCTGGCCAACAGTAAACTCTATACGCTCAATTTTCCAAACATCATCCCCATGACACATGTGTCCAGGGACCCGAAACGGTTGAAAAAAATCATCGATGATTTCGGCGGCGCCATGGTGATTAAACCGTTGCAGCGCTACGGCGGAGAGGGGGTTATCAAGGTCAGTACCCGGGACCAGGAAAACCTGAATTCACTGATCAACTATTATGTAAAAGGATACGAAGATTACCCGACACGGGAGCCGATCATGGTTCAGGAATTTCTGGAAATCGTAAAAAAAGACGGGGATATTCGGATATTGCTTTTGAATGGAGAAATCCTGGGCGCCATGCGGCGAATACCGATGATAGGAGACTTCAGGACCAACGTCCATGCAGGCGCCAGTGTGTTCAAGCACACCGTGACGGAAAGGGATAAAGAAATCTGCCGGGCCATCAAAGACCGTCTTATAAAAGATGGCCTTTATTTTGTGGGAATCGACGTAATTGGGGATAAACTGGTGGAAATCAACTGTGTCAGTCCCGGGGGAATCCCCCGTATCAACAAGCTGGATGGTGTAAAACTCGAAGTCGACGTTATCGATTTTGTTGAACGGAAAGTTTTAGAGATGAAAGGAAAGAACAATTAGTTTGGAATTGACCGATCCTATGAAAAAAATATTGTCCGGATCCGCCTGGACAGCCGTCATCGTTGCCGGCTTGCTGCTCTTCGTTCTGTCCTGTGCGGATAAAAAGGATGCTCGATTTCTCAAAGTCGGACTTCCTGAAGAACCGAAAACCTTCAACATCTGGCTGGCCAGCGATGCCAATTCCAAAAAAATACTGGACCTCATTTACCAGCCGCTGTATCTGCGGGATCCTGAAACCCTGGATCTGATACCGTGGCTGGCCTCCGGCGAACCCCAGTATGATCCGGCAACGATTTCCTATACCGTTCGCCTTAAACCCGCCAAATGGTCTGATGGATCGGACCTGACATCCGCCGATGTGGCCTTCACCGCTGCTTTGATAAAAGAATTTAGAATACCCCGGTACTATTCTTCATGGAAATTTATTAAAAAAATAGAAACTCCGGACAACCACACCGTCCGCTTCTATCTTGAAGAACCGAAAGCCATATTTTTGACCCGAACACTGACGTCGTCGATTGTATCCAAAAAAGAATGGGCCGATATTTCCCAGGACGCCAGAACCCGGCAAAAACCACTGAAAGCCCTGATCAATCACAAAATCGAGAAACCCATGGGATGCGGCCCCTTTGTCTTAGAAAAATGGGGCCGGGGCACATATATTCATCTTCAAAAAAACAGGTATTTTTTCGGCCTTCATCAGGAGATCGGCGGTCGAGTTCTCGGCCCGTATGTGAATGACCTTCTTTTTAAAGTTTACGGAACCGCGGATGTCGCCGTACTGGCCCTGAAAAAGGGGGATATCGATATGTTCTGGTGGGGAATTCAACCCGGATATATCGATGACCTCAAGCAGCAGAAGAACATTAAAATATTTCACTGTAAAAAAAGTGCGCTATATTTCTTGGGCTTTAACCTGAGAACCCTGCCGTTCAGCGATGTCAACCTGAGAAAGGCGGTGGCCGTCCTGGTTGACAAGGAGTTCATCATTTCTCGTATCCTCCAGGAATACGGTACCCGTATGGACTCTATCATCCCGTCGGGGAATCGATACTGGTTCTGTTCGGATGTCTCCTGCTACGGAGACGGCATGGACCGGAACCAACGCATTAAAGAGGCCTATCATATCCTTCATACGGCGGGATATACTTGGGAAGTACCGCCCGTTGACGAGGACGGCAGGGTCGTCCCCGGCAAAGGGATACGGATGCCCGACGGCCAATTGATGGAAAAAATTACCATCCTGACGCCGCCGGCCGATTATGATCCCCACCGGGCCATGAGCGGCATGATGATACAGGAATGGCTCAAGGTTTTGGGCATCACGGCGGCTTCCCGACCCATGGCCTTTGGAGCGCTGCTCGAGCAGGTTAAAGGGCGTCATGAATTTGATGCCTTTATCCTGGGGTATGGAAGACTGTCCATGGACCCCGATTATTTGAGGAATTTTTTCCATTCCGCCAACGATAAGGAGCGGGGATGGAATATGAGCGGATACAACAATCCCGAGTTTGACCGTATCGCCGAAAAATCTGCAAGTGAGATGAACCCGGAGCTCCGCCAAAAACTGATTCATGAGATGCAGAAAATCATCATGGCGGATGTTCCGTATCTCCCCATTTACAACCCGGCACTCCTGGAGGCCGTGCGCACAGACACCTTCAGCGGCTGGGTGGAAACCTTGGATGGAATTGGAAACATCTGGTCATACTGTCTGGTCAAACAAAATGATGCAACTTCTCCATAAGTTTTGAAAAATTGAATTCTATAATATAAAACACCTGAAACGCCCATGCAGCTGAACGTCATACGGAATGGTTAAATGGAAGTCCGAAAATTTGTCTTAAAAAGATTTGTCGAGATATTCATAATTTTCTTTGTGATCTTAACGGTACTCTTTTTGCTGTTCCGTCTGGCTCCCGGCGATCCGGTGACCCGGATGGTGGACCCCACCTTGACCCCGGAGGATTCACAGCATTTGATCGCCCAATTGGGGCTCGATCAGCCCATGGGACTTCAGTATCTCTATTATATCAAAAACTTCTTTACCGGTAATTTCGGAAATTCTTTTCATTACGGCGAGACGGTGTCCTCGATTATTTGGAGTCGGCTTCCAAACACCATCATCCTCTTTACCACTTCAATCTTGCTTTCCGCCTTCGTGGGCGTTTTTTTGGGCAAAATCGCATCCTGGAAAAAAGGGACAAAAACCGATACCTGGATGACCCTGGGAGCACTGGTCTGCCACACCCTTTTTCTCCCCTGGCTGGCCATGCTGATGATCTGGATATTTGGATTTAAGATCGGATGGTTCCCTTTGAACGGCATGATTTCACCGGAGATATGGATGGACCCGTCGTCCGGAGTCTGGTTGAAAATATTGGATGTGATTCACCACATGGTTTTGCCTCTGGCAACGTTGTTTTCAATTCATTTTGGAAGTTATTTGCTTCTGATGCGCAGCAGCATGCTGGATACACTTAAAGAAGACTATATTTTAACGGCAAGGGCCAAGGGACTCGAAGAAAAGACCATCCGCAACAAACACGCAGCTCCCAATGCCGCACTGCCGGTGGTGACCAGTGTCGGGATCAGCCTGGCATTTTCCCTCAGCGGCGGCGCCCTGACGGAAACGGTATTCAGCTGGCCGGGGATTGGACGGGAGCTGGTCTTTGCCGTGAGCAACAGTGATTATCCCCTGGCCCAGGGCTCCTTTTTATTGATCGCCATCGTGGTTCTAATGGCCAACCTGGTGGTGGATGTTCTTTACGCCTACCTGGATCCAAGGATTAAATACTGATAGGAAAACCGATGACAGCGAACCCATCGACGCAACCATCAAATATCCGTGAAAGACCTTCCAAGCGGTTCCCCACCATCGAGCGGTTGGCGGAAGGCTGGGCGGTCTATAAAGAGAACCTCATTGGGAAAATCGGTCTGACCCTGCTGGTCATTTTTGCGCTGATGGCTGTATGCAGTTTTTTCCCCCCATTGATCGATCCCATGTACCATCCCATGACCGGCGTAGATCCGATCATTTCCCATTCCACGGGGCCGAGTTGGCGTCACTGGTTGGGAACGGACTTTATCGGCCGCGACATTCTGTGCCAGCTTTTGGCCGGTGCCCGCATTGCGTTTATGGTGGGGATCTCTGCGGCATTCATGAGCATATTCCTCGGCACGATCATCGGCATGATTGCCGGCTATGCAGGAAAAATTGTGGACACACTCCTCATGCGTCTGGCGGACATGATTATGGTGATGCCGACCCTCCTGGTGGTGCTGATTTTGTCGTCATTGTTCGGGCAGTTAAACATTTGGACCATCGTTCTGCTGATCGCCCTGTTTCGCTGGCCGGGAGTTTCCCGGGTGATCCGGGCCCAGACACTCTCTTTGAAGGAACGGTCGTTCATCGAAGCTGCCAAAGTGACCGGGGCTTCCCATTTTCGAATCATTTTCCGTCACATTATGCCCAATGTGCTGCCGCTGTCACTGTTGTACATGACGTTTCGTGTCACTTCGGCCATCATCATAGAGGCTGCCCTGGCATTTTTGGGGTTCGGAGATCCGAGCACCGTCAGCTGGGGGATGATGCTGCAATGGGTATGGAAAACCGGGCATATGTTTCAGGCGCCGTATTGGCTGCTCCCCCCCGGCATCTGTATTTCATTGCTAACCCTTTCATTCTATATGTTGGGCCGCGCCATGGAAGAAGTGTTGGATCCCAGGCTTCGAAAGGAGGTGGCACAAGGATAGAATGGCACTGTTGACGGTAGAAAACTTAAGTGTCGGGTACCATACCCGAAAAGGCTTCCTAAAATCGGTACAGGGTGTCTCTTTTTCCCTGGCTGAAGGCGAATCCCTCGGCCTTGTGGGAGAATCGGGCTGCGGCAAAACGACCATTGGCATGTGCTTAATGGGATTGCTCCCGGAAAATGCCGTTGTCACCGGCGGGAAGATTCTGTTTGAAGGCACAGATCTGCTTCAGCTGTCGAAAACGGAGATACGACGGGTTCGCTGGAAAAAGATTGCGATGATTTTTCAAGCGGCCATGAATGCCTTGAATCCGGTCCATCGGGTCGGTGAGCAGATTGCAGAGGCTATTTTGGCGCACCATGCCGATATTTCTGAAGAAACGGCCATGAAACAGGTTGAAAGCCTCTTTCAGGTGGTGGGGATCCCGCCGGACCGTATAAACGACTATCCCCATCAATACAGCGGCGGCATGAAACAGCGTGCCATTATTGCCATGGCACTCTCCTGCAATCCGCCTTTGATCATTGCAGACGAGCCCACCACCGCCCTGGATGTCATTGTCCAGGATCAGATTTTAAACGCCATCAAGGATTTTCAAAATAAACTGAATGTCAGTCTGATATTCATATCCCACGATATCGCCGTCGTGGCCGATGTCTGTGACAGCATCGGCATTATGTTCGCCGGCCAGCTGGTGGAATATGGCACCGTGAAAGACGTTTTTAATGCGCCGATGCATCCGTATACCCAAACCCTGCTGGCGTCGTACCTGACCTTGGACAAAGATACCGTTCATCTAAACTCCAACCCCGGTGAAACTCCGGACCTGATTAACGCCACAGCCGGATGTCGCTTTTCCGAACGTTGCGCCTTTGCAGACGCCGATTGCAGTCTCAACACGCCGGAATGGATAGAAATTTCGCCGATGCACAAGACCCTTTGCAGTCGGTTCAAATGAGAAAGATTTTGGAATGAAAAACCCGAACACCGTTATCGTACAGCTGGAAAACATCTCAAAAACGTTCCGAACAAGGACCTCTTTCTTAACCGGCGCCTCCAAAGAGGTTGTGGCACTCAACCGGGTGTCTTTTGAGATATTCAAGGGAGAAATCTTTGGCCTGGTGGGCGAAAGCGGCAGCGGCAAAACCACAATCGGCCGTCTCATGGTAAAACTGGAAACACCGGACAGTGGAAAATTGTGGGTGGACGGAAACGACATTGCCCATATCAAAGGTAGAAAGTTGAAAAATTTTCGCAGGAAGGTGCAGATGATTTTTCAGGATCCCTACCAGTCTCTGAATCCTTATCTTTCCGTGTTCGACAGCGTTTCTGAGCCCCTGGTCGTCCACAACGTGGGCGATTCCAAAACCCGTAGGGATAGGGTCCGGCAGAGTCTGCATGCTGTGGGTCTTTCCCCCCCGGACGACCTTTTTTACCGCTACCCGCATCAGATGAGCGGCGGACAGCGTCAGCGGATCGCCATTGCCCGGGCCATGGTCCTGGAACCGGAGTTCGTGGTGGCCGATGAACCCACATCCATGCTCGATGCATCCATCGCGATTCATATTTTTAATATTTTGTCCGACTTGCGGAAAAAGTTTAAGGTCACCTTCCTTTTTATCACCCACAGCCTGGCGGCCGCCCGCTATCTATGTGACCGTATTGCCGTGATATATAAAGGCGAGATAGTGGAGACAGGCCCTGCAGAAGATATTATCCAGAATCCCCAACACCCGTATACCCAGGCACTTATCAAGGCACACCCTCGATTCCGGCATGCGATAAAGAGAGACATTACCCGTTAACGTTTTTTTAGAAAATAGGAATTAGGAATTAGAAAATAGCTAACCGCAAATGGACGCAAATGTAATTAGAAGATGAGAAGATAGCGGAATACAGGAAGTTAAGAAGGTTAGAAGATCAGAAGGTCGGAGGCTCTGAAAAATGCCGACCTTCTGATCTTCTAACCTTCTTACTATCTTATTTTTCAAAATATTTGTGTTTATTGTTTTTCATCCGTGGTTTCCTTCATCCTCTTTCCTCTTTTCTCTTTCCTTTTTCTGGCTTATAGCTTTTGATCTTTGATGCTTGGAATTTGGGATTTCATAACATCCGTAAACGGTTACGAAAAACATTGTCCATGGGACAGTGATAAAAAAACACCCCGACACCTGAATTATCTAAACACCGCTATGACGCCTCTTTCATCCATCGATCCAGGATGTCCCTGTCTTTTTGATCGATGGCGGTGATCTGAAGCTGATGAACGGCTTTCCCCGCGCGTTCTTCGACGGACAATACCTTGGCATAAATATCTCCAAAACAGTGGGCATCCACACAAAAATCGAAGATCAACTTGATGTCCGTAAAGGGTATCAGCGGCGGTACAATCCATACGGAAATCGACTTCTCACCCAACATGAGGGTCTCCCCTGACCGGGTGCTGTTGGATATCTTTTTATCTTCCACTGTCCAGCAGCTAAAGGGCAGGTTCATGGGAACGTCCGCTTCAACGCTATCGGGTATTTTTATTTCAAGATTATAGGGCGGTCCAATTTTTTTTACGGAATAGGCCACCAGAGGTCTTTTGACGCCTTTCATCATAAATGACCGGGGGGCTTCACAGGCGACCAATTCCTTGATTTGGTTGTACGTCGATTCTCCAATGAGAACCTGCCCGCCGACGGTATTCGATTCTATGCGGGCGGCATTGTTCACGGCCGATCCCACAACTGCATATTTCATTCTCACTTCGGAGCCGATATTGCCGACCACCACGTTGCCGGTGTTGATACCGATGCCCATTTCAAGGGGCGGATGCCCCTCACGGATAAATGTGTTGTTCAGATCGTCCATAGCATGCTGCATGGCAATGGCACAGGCAACCGCTCGTTCGGGATCGGTTTCGTTTTTTTCAGGAACCCCGAAAACGCCAAGGATCGAATCGCCGATGATCTCATCGATGATGCCGTCATAATCTATTATTATCTTGGACATGCGCTCGAGATACCGGTTCAGAACCTGGACCATGATTTCCGGATCCAGGGTTTCAGACAGGCGGGTAAAACCGCGAATGTCCGATATTAGGATTGTAACGGTTTTTCTTCGACCGCCGATTTTCTGCCCTTCGGGGGATTCCAAAATGTTATCCACAACCTTCTTTGAAAGATATCGACCGAACATGTCCCGAATAAAATTGACCAGGCGCAAACGTTCTTCCGAAACTTTGAAAAGTGTGGCCAGCATTTCTTTTCGTGTGGCAACGATCTCATTGATTTCCCGGGGAGTATCTTCGGAAATGTTCACATCGAACTCAGTAAAATCACTCTCCTTTAAACGAAGATTCGCATCGGAAATGGCCTCAAGGGGCAGGATGATTTTTCGATTGAGAAACTTCCGGAAGGTCACCATGACAAAAAGAATAATGATGGCAATGAGCAAGGAAATCCTTACAGCATACCAGAACAGGTCCGCCGGCTGGGCATGGTGATCCGTCAGATATCGATACACCAGGGACCACACCAGCAGAATGCTTTCAATGATCAGAATGCGCCAAAAAATCCCTTTTAAAAGAATTTTTCGGACCCCTTCCCCGCTAGAGTTTACTGATTTAACCGTATTTTTTTTGTCTGCTGTTTTTTTCAACGAACACCCTGTTTTGAAACATTTTATGATTAGAGCCTTCTGCGCATCCGGGTTATCTTTTCCCCAGATACACCAGACAGACCCCCGCAAGCATCAGTACAAACCCGAATTTTTGCATAGCCTTGTCCGGCATTTCAAGGATTTTTTCTATAATAAACTTCATTTTTTCAGGAAATGCAAAATACGGAAGTCCTTCCACTACCATCACCATGCCCACAACACACAGAAAAAATTTCATCATCGTCCTCTTTTCAATTGTTATTAAAGGTTTTTTATAAAATTTCATCAAGGGTTTTGTCAAAATAAAAGACCATCATAAGATTTAAATCTGTCTTAAAACGGTCAACCCCGTGTAGTTTACAAACTTAGGTTTCGCACCCGAATTGTTGCATAAACGCATCTTCCGGAGATGCTTTTATCTGATTTTTCCCTCTGAATTCTTTGAATATGCCTGCCCTCGGAGATATGTAATTATGCCTTGACTAATTTTTTGCAATCGTTCAAAATTCAGGATCTGGCAAAAGGATCGCGTCAGCTTTTTCAAACCTGAATCGCCTTTGAACCCTGCGGGTCAAAGAACAAAATTGTTAACCAGGATTGATGATCTCGTAAAAAATCATGAATTCAACGATAGATGGCTAAGTAAAAAGGTTCATATGCAAGGCGGAGTATTTTTTCAGGAACGAGGCCATACATGTAGTATGCCGAGTGTCTGAAAAAATACACCAACGCAGTAGATGGGACTTTTTACGACGCCATCAGGATTAAACATGGAATATGAACCCGTAATAGGGCTTGAAGTTCATTCTCAGCTCAGAACAAAAACCAAAATTTTCTGCACCTGCTCCACATCGTTCGGAGCGGCGCCCAACACCCACACCTGCCCCGTATGTCTGGGAATGCCCGGTGTGCTCCCGGTTCTGAATAAAAAGGTGGTCGATTACACCCTGCACATGGCCATTGCAACACACTGTGAAATCAACCGGGAAAGCAGATTTGCCCGAAAAAACTATTTCTATCCGGACCTTCCCAAAGGATACCAGATTTCCCAGTACGAACTGCCCATCGCCCAAAATGGATTTATCGATATAGAACTAAACGGCCGGAAAAAACGAATCGGTATAACACGCATCCACATGGAAGAAGATGCCGGCAAATTGACCCATGATCCGGACCGCCCACTAAGCATGGTCGATTTCAACCGAACCGGCGTACCCCTGATGGAGATCGTCAGCGAACCGGACATCCGATCGCCCGAAGAGGCCGGTGCGTATCTCCGGCACCTGAGGTCCATCGTCCGCTACCTCGGGATCAGCGACGGCAATATGGAAGAAGGAAGCTTCCGGTGTGACGCAAATGTGTCCATCAGGCCCAGAGGATCCGGCCCCTTCGGAACCCGAACGGAATTAAAAAATTTAAACTCCTTCAAGCACGTTGAAAAGGCGATTTCCTTTGAAATCAACCGGCAAAAGGAAATCCTGAAAGACGGCGGCCAGGTGGTTCAGGAGACTCGATTGTGGGACCCGGACAAAAACAGATCCACGTCCATGCGGGGCAAGGAGGAAGCCCATGACTACCGTTATTTCCCGGATCCCGACCTTTTGCCCCTGGTCATCGACGATGACTGGATCGATTCGATCAAAACGGCCATTCCAGAACTTCCGGATGAAAAGAAGCAGCGGTTTATGGATGAATACACGCTTCCGTCATACGACGCCGAACTTTTGACATCGAGCCGGGAACTTGGGGATTACTTTGAAGCCTGTATGGACGCCTTCCCCAACCCCAAGCAGATCAGCAACTGGATCATGGGGTCTTTGCTGGGTCTATTAAATGCCCGGGGCATGTCCATTTCCGAATCGCCGATTTCCCCGGAAAATCTCTCCCAACTTCTTAAACTCATTGACCAAAAGATTATCAGCGGTAAAATCGCAAAGACCGTATTTGAGGAAATGGCACAAACCGGTCTACCGCCCAAAGAAATTGTGGAAAGAAAGGGGCTGGTTCAAGTTACCGACGAATCGGCCATAAAATCGGTGGTATTAACGGTTCTCCAGCAGTGTTCAAAGGAAGTGGATGATTATAAACACGGCAAGACCAAGCTTTTCGGATTTTTCGTCGGCCAGGTGATGAAGGAAACCAAAGGAAAGGCCAATCCCAAGTTGGTGAACGAGATATTGAAAAAAGTGCTGAGCGAATAGAGAAAAAGCGTTTTGGATAATAAAATCCAGGGATTTTGTAAAACATATTAATGAACTGACGTCTAACTTATCTGATATAGAAAAAATTCCGTTCGCCGCTATTCACTCGTCACTTGTTACTGTCTTTATTAAGGAGGAGATTTTTTGAAAACAAAATGTTACACAACTTGCAGAATATTTTTTATTGCACTGATATTTTACGTTTTTGCTTTTGGCACCCCCCTATGGGCATTTGCAAAACCGGTTCAGGTTGCGGTTGTCCCTTTTAAGGTCAATGCAGAGAAGGATCTTTCCTTTTTAAGAGACGGCATCGTTGACATGCTCTCATCTCGACTCTCCTGGGCGGACAAGGTCACGGTCGTCAACCGCCAGAAGACCCAAAAGGCCCTTGAAACGGTTACCGGTCCGTTAAATGAAGTCAAGGCACGGGAAGTGGGAACCAAGCTGGGCGCCGACTTTGTGCTTTTCGGCAGTCTCACGGTTATCGGAAACAGCACAAGCATCGACGCAAAAATGGTGGATGTTTCCGGTGAAAAACAGACCCTCTCTTTTTTCAACCAGAGCCAGGGGATGGACCAGGTGATTCCCAGCATCAATCTTTTTGCGTCGGATATCAATGAGAAGGAGTTCGGCCGTGTGATGCCGTCCCAGAAGGCGCCGGCATCAACTCAGGCCCAACAGGCTGGGACCCTTCAGGATCAGTCCCCATCCGACACTCGCGCCCATCCGGACAAACTGATTGTCGGCGGATTTGCCGGCGGTGATCCCCAGGAAACCCAAAAAGCCGCTCCGGGCTCTGCATTTATCGCCACACAAATGGCCCAAAGCCAGTCGGCTCAATTCTGGAAAAGCCGAAATATAAAAAATCGTGTCGTCGGTGTTGCCTTGGGAGATATTGACAAAGACGGCAAAATTGAGACCGTCATGATTACCGATCATTCCGTTGAAACCTACCGTTTTGACAATAACCGGTTTCGGAAAATAAAAACCATCGCCGAACGGTCCCACGACTATCTCATCGGCGTAGACGTGGCGGACATCAACGGCAACGGATATCCTGAAATTTTTGTTACCGCACTGAATCCTTCAAGAGAGTTCGTCAGATCCTTTGTGCTCGAATTCGACGGCCAGGCCTATATGGAAATCGTCAAAAAGAGCGACCTGTATTTTAGGGTTGTTAACGCACCGAAACGGGGCAGAATTCTACTCGGTCAAAAACAGGGAATAAACAGTCCCTTTGACGACAAAATCTATGAACTGGCCTGGCTGAATTCCGAATACGATGTGGCCGAACCGGTCATGCCCCCACGTCGGGCCAACGTACTGGGCCTTGCTCCCGGCGACGCCCTGAACGACGGCACTGAAGTGGCCGTGGTGTTCGACAAACTCGATTATCTAAGGATATACGACGCTAAGGGGGGTGAAATATGGAAAGACGGAGAACACTCCGGAGGAACACCCCGCTATTTTCAATTGCCCAACCTGGGCAGCAAGGACACGGAAAATCATGCCTATTATCCCATGCGCATTCTGATTCAGGATATCAACAACGATGGAAAAAATGACGTGATCACCGCAAAAAACTACCGGCTCAGCGAAATCCTTTCCGTCAGAATATTTCAAAACGGAGAAATGGAAATCCGTTCCTGGGACGGGGTCGGACTGGCCGTGCTCTGGCGGACCCGAAAACTGTCAGGCCATATCAGTGATTTTGCCATCGGTGATTTTGACAACGACGGCAAAGACGAACTGGTGGCAACCCTCGTTATCAAGACCGGGTCCGTGGCCATGACAACCCCGAAAAGTGCGCTGATTGCCTATGAACTGCAATAGTCGTTGGGAATTTGTCATTGGTCATTGACCATTTGTCATTGGAACAAATATCTAAATTGAGTTGCGCAACCGCATCTTTTGGTGATGTTTTTATGCTTCTATCAGTGAGGGTAAGGAGGCCAAGCTTCAAGTGAACTGCTTAAGAATTAGAGAGATCTGAAAGTTTGCCAAAGGTCGTGCAGACGCGGTAAGGGTTCAAAACGCAGAAACCGGATGCCAAAACTTATACACATCTTGTCGTTATGTTCCTAATTCCACTAAACCCATTACGCCAACACTCCCTTATTCCAATATTCCAGCCTAACCGGTTCATATGGCAATAGCCCTTGTTTTTAGCGGAGCAGGTATGGCCCTTCGAAGATCCCGCATCGCGGGGGAGGTCCAGGTTCTTCAAGATTGAATAAAAAAAACCCGGAGCAGATGCCCCGGGTTTTTTTTGTTGACGTTCAACCTGTTAACACAGGATTACTTGAAGTCGATTCTCCAGAACACACCAAAAATGGTGACGTCGCCATTGTCGCATTCTACGCCGTCTTCGATGGTCTCTTTATTATCCTGATAGATGAATTCCGGGACAATGTAGAATCCAGGTGCCACGGTGTATTTGTACATCAACCCAAATACCTGTTTTTTATCTTCCCATGTGCCGGGGAGATCCAGTTCGGAGCTTACAAAGCCGTAGCTGGCTTCAATGGTATTGGAGTCATTGATTTTGTACCCCAATGCCGCAACACCGCCCCATGCAGTGGCATCTTTCACATCATTGCCGTCAAATACGGGTTTTTCCCAAACCGTGGTCCAAGCACCGTAGTTGCCGCCGTTCTGCCGGTAAGTCCCTGAAACACCCAGATAGGCCGGGCCGAAATCGAAGTGACCGCGAATACCAGCCACCCAGGAGTTGATGCTCTGGTCGGCGTCGACGTCATTGACCGCTTTATAGGTCTGGTAGCCGCCGATAAAGTTCAGTGTTCCCCAATCCATCTTGAGATCATAACGGGCTTCGATTTTGGGAAGCATGACATCTGTTTCTGTATCATATCCAGCTACGCCGCCCTGGCTGGTATCCACGGGCAGGAATGCGATCCTCAAATTATTGACGGTGAACCGCATCTGGGAGGTACGCGCCACATCGTATGCAATACCGCCGAACTTCTGGAAACCGCCGGAATAGTAGTTGATTCCGGAAACCACAGCGTCATACAGGGGATAGTTCTGACCGATCATGAATTTCCAGGAACCAAAATCGTATTCGCCCCAGAGCAGTCTCAGTCTCATATTCCCAAGACGGGAAGCACCGCTGTCCGATTCGATGTCACCGGTGGAGCCGGCACCGCCTGCTCTGGCATCCATTTCAAACTTGCCGGTAATTTTATCGGATTGAAAACTGGCGCCAAAACGGGTCAGATGTCCGATCCGCCATTCAAGATCGCCGTCACTGTACCCGGTGTTGGAGGCTTCCTTGCTTTGATCCGCATAGTAGGTTCTGAAACGGGCACTGCCGTACAGGCTTACATCTGCCATGGCGGTTGCAACAAACGAACCCACCATTGCAATAGCTGCAACAAATATGATAAATTTCTTCATCTTCGATTTTCCTCCTTAATGGAATTAAATTTACGTAAAACAACTTAACCTAATAATTGCCTAATAATTTAAAGTACTTCTTTCTATTGATTCACCTCCTTTCTCCGCGCAGCAGATTCCAAAAGGACATTGGCCTCCAATACGCTGAATTAATTCCCAAACATTCCGTCCATACCTGTACAGACAGAGCATTTAAAATTCAGATACCAGTCTATGGGTGAAATGTCAAGGATCTTTTTTAACAAAACAATCACAAAAATCCGAAAAATTGTAAGAGGTTAGCTTAGTAAAATGCAATTTCTTAATAGGGTTTAATACGGAACAATACAGATATTTTGTGATATCATGGGCTGAAAATTTTACAATGTCAAGTAAAATTATATATAATTTATATATAATTCTATTGAATTAGGACATATTGTATGTTATTAGAACAATTTACTATATGTTGTGCAAATGCCAAGCAAAATTATGTATAAAATCGAACGGTTTTCTGAGAATTTAACATTTAAGTAACCCCATGACCAATGGGTTCACGGTCCAAGGTTAACTGATCAATTGACAGGTTTTAAAATATTGTGGTGTGGCAAAAAGCCTCTTTTAATGATCATCGTTGCGTATATTGTATTTGACTTTTAGGCCGTTATCTTCTAAAGCAGGCATAATTTAACTTCTTTTAATCGAATATGCTCTATATTCTATGAAGCACATCAAAAAGCAGGCAAACTACACCCCGAATCTGAAGATCAACCCCCATGGTTTGCCGCATATTAAATGGACGTTTCCCGAGTTCAGTATTGTTTCTAAACGAGATATCTTTTTAACCAGACAATTTAACAGGAGGTGGTGAAATGAAAAAGCTTTTCGTTTTTCTGTGTGTTGCAGGCCTGATCGCTGCCAGTGCGTCTCCCCTTTTTGCCGGCGGTATTGACAACAAAACCAATTGGAGCGCGGAGTATATCAGAACCCTGAACCGGAATGCGGCAACCGACTCGGCCGACATCGTGATGTACAATCCGGCCGGTGTGATGAAGATGGGTGATGGATTCTACGGCAATCTCTCCGTGCAATACATTCTCAAAGATTACACCAACAACATCAATGGCCAGGATTTTGACTCGGATGAACCTTCGTTTATACCCGGTTTGTTTTTGCTCTATAAACAAGATCGATGGGCCGGATTTTTCGGCCTGTCCAATGTTGTGGGCGGCGGCAAAGTCACGTTTGAGAAGGGGGATGCCACGACCTCTGCACTTGGTTTGGGCGTCCTCTACGGTGCGAATGCCCTGCTGGCCGCAGCAAGCGTCCCGTCCGATTACTGGTATTCGGGGCTCAGCAATCAAAATTTAGAAGCAGAACAAATCGGATTGGGCTACACAATTGGCGGATCGTTTAAAATTAATGACATGTTCTCGGTTTCTCTGGGGGCCATGTATGTGGACACCCAAAAAGAAGCCAAAGGCAGTGTCACGGTTACCGCTGCCAATCCTTTTCCCCCATACAACAACGATATTCCCGCTGTCGTGGATTATGAAGAGGATGCGGATGGATGGGGTGGAGTGATCGGCGTGAACATTTCACCCACCGACCAGTGGAATATCGGTATTCGGTATAACACCAAAGTCAACCTTGATTTCGATCAAACTGTTAATCAGGATAGCCTGGGGATTCTGCCCGCACTGGGCATCACAAACGGCGGCGAAAGCACCCGCGACCTGCCCGCCATATTGGCGCTCGGGGTATCCTACAAGTTGAACGACAAAATTCGACTGGAGACCAACCTTACCTACTATTTCAACGAGGATGCCGACTGGATGGGTGCTGAAGATTTTGTGGACAACGGTTATGATCTGGGGCTTGCCCTTGAATACACCTTTACCCCCACACTTAAGGGGAGCATAGGATATCTGCACACAGATACCGGAATGGATGCCGAGTACATGCTTCCCGAGGCACCGCAGTTGAACGCCGATACCATTGGCGCCGGTGTTGCCTATGAAGCGATTCCCGGCATGATGTTGAATGTCAGCTTCGGGAATGCTTTCTACACAAGCGATTCTTTTGTCGAATCAACAACCGGCACGACCATAGAATACCAAAAAAACAATTTTTTCATGGCATTCGGCATTCAATATAAGTTTATGTAAAAATAAAATCGCTTGACGATTTGATACAATCCGAAAGGGCCGGGGTAAACCCGGCCCTTTTTATTTGCCACTCTTCACGATTTCCTCTTTTCTATTTTTTCAAACAATCCTCTTAAATAATTTCTCAAGATCCTTAAAGCTCCATCGTATCCATGTTGGCCGGCCGTGGGGACAGTTGGAAGGCTGATCACATCCGTCGAGCTGCTCCAGCAACCCCTTGATTTCCT
>JAHECI010000194.1 GCA_024641825.1 Desulfobacterales bacterium
AGGGATGTAGGGGCGAAGATGGAAAATGTGCACATCATACCATGGAATGCAGGGTTTATAAATGTATTGAAAACACTGATATGAAAACTTGTGCCGAATGCAACGATTTTCCCTGTAAGTATTTTCATCCATATAGAGACCAGGCGGAAAAATGGCACAATACTAAAGTGTATCATCTTTGCCGCATAAAAAAACTCGGGCTTGAAAAATGGGCAAAAGATGAAGCTGGTGGTATTCTGGATAAATATTTCTACGGTACGTGGACTTTATAAATAATAGTGCTGATTGCGGGCACATGGAATATTAATAGGGGTCAAAAGTAGATTTGACCCCTATCCTCACCTATCCTCATATGCAGGAAGAAAATTAATAATAAGGAGGCGCCTACATGCTGCCAGAAAAACAGAAGAATGCTTATCGTTCCTTTTACGATTCTGCACGGAATAATGAAATTCTTGATCCTAAAACGACTTTATTGATTCATTTCGCCTCCGCCATGGCATTGGGTTGCTACCCGTGAATGGAACATTACCTTAGCGTGGCTAAGGAAGAGGGAATTTCTGAAGAGGAAATTGGAACTGCTCAATCAATAGTGATGGCAGTTTCTGCTGGCAAAATTAATGCCCAGTTTAGAGATGCTACGGGTATGGATGACTGAATCCCAATCGCAATTAAACGAATAGCATAACAAAATAATCGAGCAGATGCTTAAAGCTGAGGCGTTTTAGAAAAATTTTCTTTTTTCGAAGGTTTTTATCGTTTTGGATGACTGCGCTTTTAACCGGCACTGCTCATTATGGACGTTATGGCTTGGAGATAGATATGAAAACCATAGGAATAATTGGAGGAATAGGCCCGGAATCGACCGTTGATTATTACAAAGAGATTATTGCAGCATTCCATACAAAGTATTCTGACTTGGCATACCCTGAAATTATTGTATACAGCGTAAATATGAATGAACTCTTGAAGTTCATTGAAACAAAGAATTGGCCCGAACTTTCTGAGTGGTTATTAGAAAAAATATTTTCTCTTCACCGTGCTGGTGCCGACTTTGCTGCAATCGCTTCAAACACACCGCATATCATTTTTGACGAAATTAAAACAAAATCACCGATACCCCTGTTGAGCATCGTCGAGGCAACCTGCAATAAAGCCCAAGAAATGGGGCTGAAAAATGTGGGTTTGATGGGCACAAAGCTCACAATGGAGGCGGAATTTTACAAAAAACCATTTATTTCAAAAGGGATATCCGTGGTTGTTCCTTCGGAGGCGGAACAACAGTTAATCCAGCATAAATTATTCTCAGAAATTGAATTGGGAATCTTCAAGGACTCAACCAGAGAGGAATTATTGTCCATCGCCAAAAGAATGGTGGATGCGGAAGGAATTGACGCATTAATTTTAGGATGTACCGAATTGCCGCTGATATTAACAGAAAGCAAATACCGTATTCCCTTTTTGAACACTTCGGCCATTCATTGCGAAAGCATTATAACGCATTGTATTGAGGCGAACAAGGGCATTGTTGAGTGAAGGGTTTCCAGAGTTTTTCTTAGAAGCTGGGTTGGACACCGGTGCTTTTCCCAAACATCAAAAAGGATCTGATAACATGTTGAAATATAACGGACGTTCTGGCATTCACTCTGGTTTGGTCTTAGTGCTGCTCTTTTTGGCGTCTCTGTCTTTTTTCCACGGGTGCTCTTCGAACGACGATTCCACGGGCACCGTCTTTATGACGGCGGACCTTAAAAATCTGATCCAAAAGCACGAACTCTATTATTCCCTGGATTACCAGGCCCGGTCCATTGAGATCGTGTTCAACAAACCGATCAATCCCGAAAGCGTCCCCGGGAACATCGATCTCTATGACAAAGACGGAACCCTTTCAGAAAATTTCAGTGTGGCGGTGGATGGAGACTCCGTATTCATCCTTTTCCATGACGGTTATCAACTCAAGGCCGGGTGGCAGTATTTTGTGTTTATTTCCGGAAGTGTCGAGTCCGCATACGGGCACCCCATGGAGGAAGACACCCCACTTGAGATCCGGACGACCTCGGGAAACATTCTTGTCGAAGATGCTGCCGCGGACGGCACGATCCCGGAGGAAAGGACCGCTATCGTGTGTATCAGTGACGTGCACATGGGAGAAGAACGGGCCGTGGACAGGGGATACTCCTGGTTTGCTGAAAACGCCGATGCTTTGCAGGACTTTGTGGAAAAGGTTCAGGAAAACGAAACGGTCCGGGAGCTGGTGATTCTGGGCGACCTGTTCGATGAATGGCTTATTCCTTTTGACACCAAACCCTTTGACGGCACAGTGACTAACAGCAGTGAATACTTTCATGCCGTCCGTAACGCCCCCACGAACGCGTCAATTTTCGATACCCTCGCGGAAATCTCCAGTGGTGGAAAGATTCACCTGGTCTATGTCCGGGGAAACCATGACATGCTCATAGACCCGACCACCCTGGGGGAACTGCTTCCGGACGCGGGATTCAAGGGCCAGATCCCGGGGCTGGGGTCCTACAGCCCGGTGGCGGGGGTGATGATGGAGCATGGCCACAGGTACGATTTTTTTAACAGTCCCCAGCCGCTGGTCAATCCGGATCATATTTTACCCCCCGGGTATTTTGTGTCCCGGCTCTGGGCGGCCGGCATGGCGGCGGAAGCCGATCAGGAGGGGGCCCTTTCGGCGGCGGAAACAGACCAAGGGCCCTTCGGAGACAAGGAACTCGCGTTTCCCCTGGCCTGGGACGCTGCCTTGATCTACACCGAGGTTCAGTTTCCGGCCCTGGACCCGCCATCGCTCAGCGATCCGGTCGTCCTCATGAGCGGTATCGACGGGTACGCGGACCCGTTTTCTTTTGACAGCGCCAAGGCAATGTACGTCGACGGAAACATTAAAACTCTTTGGCCCGATACCCAGGATCAAAACGGGGTCCAGGCAATCATGCCCGTGGCCATCAGCATTCTAAACGGGCACAGCGATCTGTTCGTCGAGGCCGAGGTGGAATACCTGGAAAACGAAGGACGGGGCATCCGTATTGTGGTGTTTGGCCATACCCACGCGCCCATGCTGGACGTCTATCCGCCGGGTGACCCACACACGGGCATTTATGCAAATACCGGTTCCTGGATCAACGAGGCCTCGGCCGGATACATCGGCGGCAGCGCCAATAAGGTCAGGACATTTGTGATCTATTCACCGGCTGCATGGACGGGCTCAGACCTGGACGTGGTCACCCTGTATCAGTACAACCTCTCCGACGACGGCACGACATACGAACCTGTCAAACTGGCTGAGGAAAGCCTCCAGGTTGGACAAATGCCTTAAGGTTTTGGATCCAATAATGGGAACATCTTATAATTCATTTGGACGATAAGGAACGGCTATTCATGTGGAGGGTGTAACATGTTAATGAAATACAGAAATATTTTCCCAATAGTCGGAAGTCTTGTCATCGTTTTGGCATCTATATCTTTTTTGTATGCCCAGGAACAGGCTGAGCTAAAAGTCAATGCCGAGAAGCTTGCAGAGAATCTTTATATGCTTTGGGATTCCGGGGGTAAGGGCAATACCACGGTTTTAACGGGGGATGACGGCGTGTTGATGATCGACACGAAAGTCGAAACCTCTGCTGATAAGCTTCTCGCCAAAATCGGAGAATTGAGCAAAAAACCGATCCGTTTTGCGATTATTACCCACTGGCATTTTGATCATGTCGGAGGGAATGAAAAAGTCGCTAAAACCGGTGCCACGATTATCGCCCATGAGAATGTACGGAAGCATATGGGTATCGAGCATGACATGAAACTGTTAAACGCAAAGGTTCCCCCTGCGCCAGAGATCGCGCGACCGCTGGTTACGTTTGCGAAAGAAATAACATTTCATCTGAATGGGGAAGATGTCAAGGTGTTTCATGTGGCGCCCGGGCATACGGATGGTGACGCTGTAATTTACTTTCAAAATGCCAACGTGATTCATATGGGCGACCTCTATTTCCAAGGGCTCTATCCCTACATCGGAATCTATTCCGGCGGATCGATCGACGGTATGATCAAGGTTATTCATCAAATCCTTCCCATGATCGATGAGAACACCAAAGTCGTTCCGGGGCACGGCCCAATATCAAATAAAGGTCAACTTCAAGAATATGTTTCCATGTTGACCGCAATTCGAAAAAATGTCAGCCGGCTCATGCAGAAGGGCCATACAATGGAAGAAGTTATTGCCGCCAAACCGACCCGGGCGTTTGACGAAAAATGGGGGAAAGGATTCCTTCCACCGGATCAATTCGCCAAGTTAGTGTATATGGATCTGTCACCGAAATTGCCATAAGAGCGATAGGTGTAAAGGGGTAACGAGAAAAGGCTATAACCAGGATCAATCCCTTGCACTTGAAGGCTGTTCCGCCGACGACATGGCCTCAAGTGAAGGCACGATAAAATATCATGAAAAAGCCGTTTCTATATCGATATCGCGTCGATGAAGTACCTGTAATCATTCGGCCGCAATTTTACCTGTATGGTTACGGATTGGGAATACTTTTATTTTTTCTCCTGCTAATCCTTCGGCTTACCATTCGAGTAAAAATCTCCGGGCGGGAGAAGCTAAGGGAAAATTCAAATCACATCTTTTGCATCTGGCACAGCTTCGTTCCTTTGGCGCTCATCATTGCAACGCCTTCGATTCCGATGGTTCTCGATCGGGCTCCCCAGGCATGGATGCAACATCCTATATGGTATATGAAACCCATACATGTTCTATTGTGTTTGATGGGCGTCAAGAAGATAATCTTGGGATCTACGGGACATTCGGGTCGCGAAGGCGCCGAGCAACTTCTGGATTACCTGGGACAAGGGTGTTCCACCGTTCTGAATCCTGATGGGCCTTATGGTCCCGCCTTTGTCTTAAAAAAGGGAATTCTTCATTTGTCTTTGAAAAGCGGAGTGCCGGTGGTTCCGTTGCGATTGTCGTCGTCGAACTACCGTGAATTAAGAACTTGGGATCGCAAAAAAATATCTTACCCATTCTCTACCTTAGAAATGGAAATTGGAGATCCTATTTATGTGACCCAAGAAAATTTTGAGTCCGCACATGATTTAATAGAACGTAAATTGGGCGTGAATCTTGTAAAGGGCACCTAACCTTGACGCCCACTGGATTTCGCCGGCACTCAATCCCGGCGCTTCAGCACGGGCATTCAAACCGATATTCTGTGTAAAAGGAGATCAAGAATGCATAAAAAAGCCGGAGTGGCGAAAAACGATGCCTCAACCGAAGAAAAACACCACCATCGAGGAAAGTCCACCGAGGACCGTTTGGACAAAACGCCGATATTAAGGGCCCTGAACATTAAGTCCGGACAAACAGTGCTCGATGCGGGGTGCGGCAATGGATATATGTCCAAGATATTTTCAAACGAGGTAACCCAATCCGGGAAGGTTTTTGCATTGGACCCCGATAAATACGTCATCGATGTTCTCAAAAAAGAAACTCAAGGAACCAATATCGAAGCGATGAAAGGCGATATAACGAAGCCGACTCCCCTCGAATCTTCATCTGTGGACCTTATTTATGTATCGGCGGTGGTTCACGGGTTTTCAAAGGCGCAAATGCAGAATTTCATACAGGAGGTCAAACGCCTTCTCAAACCAAATGCGATCCTTGCAATCGTTGAAATAGAAAAGAAAGAAACCCCCTTCGGGCCGCCCTTGAAAATAAGGTTTTCCCCCGACGAACTGAAGGAGATCGTTCCGTTGGCGCCGATTGATACCATACAGGTGGGAGAACATTTTTATATGCAGATTTTCGAAAATAAACCCTAATGTTGCAAACAGGGCAAAGAAATTCAGGGGAGTCCATACGGCCCTAAAAAAACAATGGCGCAGACACAGCAGGCATCAGTTCCGCGAACTCCGGAGAATAACCGGTACCGCTCATGAAGAAGCTGGCGTCCGGTCCCAACTGTTGGGCAATGATCGGATTCTGGTAGCCGGTGCAATAATTGAGGGCCATCTTGGCAGAATGGGTTTGGGTCGACGTCTCATAATCCGTTTTGAAACACTTGATTTTGCGAGTTACAGGGTATATCCGGCTTTTCGAACGTAGGTCTTGACTTTGTCCACATACCCGTGGATATCGCATTTGCGTTCCAACCCCGACGCCATCATACACCGTATTTTTCCGTAAATGGGCCGCTCCGGCCAGGCGCGATCATGCACGCCATAAATCCATGCAACGCCGGCATAGGAATTCGGATCCCGGCCGTCCAGAAAATATTTATTGTTGATCTTTACGGTGGTGCGGAACGCCGCTTCCGGTGACGATGACCACTCCAATATTTTTT
>JAHECI010000195.1 GCA_024641825.1 Desulfobacterales bacterium
AAAATTGCAAAATATACGATTGAAAAGGAATCATAATTCGCTTTGTCAAACTGCGTCACCATCTGCCCTGTAGGTTCGGTGGACGAAGAGATTCTCGAGCACATCGCGAAATGCATTTGGATTCGATGTGGGCTAACCTGTAGAATTTCCAAGAGAATGGAAAATCCCCAGTATGCCTATAACCCTACCCGCTGCCAGTATGATTCAAAGGCGATATTAAAGCGTCTCTTTCAACGAAACCTCCACGGCACCCTTAGACTTATCGGCGTTACATCCGTGGATTTGTATGTGCCGATCCTTAAGTTCGTCTTTGGATTGGCCCAGATTGAAGGCAAATGTTCCATCATATCCCTGCACCGGCTCCACCCCCGGTTTTATGACCAGCCATCCAATCCGGATCTCCTGTTGGCACGGGTTGAAAAGACGGTCATGCACGAACTGGGTCACACCTTCGGCATTACCCATTGCCGGGATCGGCGGTGTGTAATGTACTCCTCGGTCCGGATCGATGATACGGATGCCAAACACACCGACTTTTGCCCCACCTGTTTTGAGCTTTTTAAATGGTATCTTAAAAAATCCCTTCAGAAATCTTCCGAGTGAGTGCCGAAATATTTTACAGGCTGTCTTTTTTCTCGGCAAATCGTAAATATGCTGAATAAACAATATATTACAACTGCACCCATCGGGTTGCAAGCATTTTTTGCCGAATAATTCGGCAAATTATTCAGTGGGCGTGTCCCTGCCTCCAACCTGTCGGAAAAAAATAATCTAAGAAAAAACAAGCGGTTATATTGGATGATCCCTGCCGTGTTGGACGTTGGCACACCCTTTGCTTTTAATTACGGTAACATTTCAAAAATAAAACAGATTCATTATTATAAACCGACCGTTAACAAGGAGGATAAAAAAATGGGTGCCGCGAAAAAGAGGGAATCAATGAAGATTGTTCCACCAGGCAAGAAAAAGTGTGTATGGATGGAGGCCGGGGTGGTTTCCTATAAGCTGTGCGATCACAATTTTGACTGCTCTACCTGTGTATACGATCACGGCATGCATGATCGAGTGGCCCGGTATAAAGAGAAAGTCGCCATACAACCGGCTGCACCGACACCCGATAAGTTCACCGAAACTTGGGTGGACAAGATGATGATGCTTCCTGCAAATCGGCGAAAATGCCGTTATATGATCACCGGGGAGGTGGGTCGTAAAATATGTCCCAGTGCTTATGAATGCGGCACCTGTTCTTTTGACCAGATGATGCAGGACCGCCTCCAGGCAGAAGCGCTTCCGGTGCATGCCCAAAGTCGGGAAAGCGGGTTTGAACTGGCGGAAGATTTTTATTATCACGACGGCCACACATGGGCCAGACCGGAATATGGCGGACGGGTCCGGGTCGGGCTGGATGATTTTGCCCAAAAGCTTATCGGTAAACTCGCAAGGATTGAATTGCCGAATATCGGCCAGGACGTCAAACAGGGTGAAGTGGGATTTCAGGTCAGACGCAACGGAGACATCGCCAAGGTCCTCTCTCCCATGGACGGCACCGTGACCAATGTGAACGATACCCTTCGGGATCATCCGGATCTGGTCAACGAATCTCCCTATGAAAGAGGGTGGTTATTTACCATTGAGCCGACCCAGCTGCGGAAAAACCTAAAAGAGCTCTATTTTGGTCAAGAAGCCCATAATTTCATCGACGCGGAAAAGGAAAAACTCTTTGACATGGCCAATGAGGATTTTAAGGTGGCCGCAGACGGCGGTGTTTCAGTCGAAGACATCTCCCAAGAACTTGAAGGTGACCACTGGGCCAAATTTGTAAAAACTTTCTTGAAAACCTGATGACCCAGATCACCGGTCCGGACACCTGCCGGAGTTGTTAAACGGTAACGATTAAAAAAACCTCCTGCCTGATAATAGGGCGGGAGGTTTTTTGTTTTGAAGAACCGGTCCTTTGATGCTCCCATTTAAAACGTTTGCACGGGTTCGGGGGTGCGCTTCTCCGTGTAACGATATTGGCGGAGTGGCTTCGTTATTTCAACGACTTAGCGGAGGGGGCAGGAATGCCCTCGCTGCTAAGTCGTTGAAATAACCAGACACGTAGACACCGGAGTGAAGCGGGGGACGGCACCCCCGAACACGTACAAACATTTAGCCATGTTGTCGTTTTATGCTGAGGATTTCATCGATAATTCCACATGAAGCAACCCCCCTTCATCGGTGTGCACCCCATTCGCTTGTATCATATTTCAACAGACCAAATTATTGCGGATTTTTATTGACAAGAGAACACGTCCTTTATAAAAAGATCCCTTGGCTTTTTCAATTTTCCTAAGATTCGAAATAAAGGACGTAACGGGTTGGGTCCGACATTCCCTAACGTTTCCGAATGTTTTGTATAACTATTTGAAGTCAAAGATATTTTTATCATTTCTTGTGCAGGGTGATACTGAATATCTGTGATAAATCTATTTCAAAAATAGGAGAAGAAAAACGATGCCTAAAAATGTGAATGGAGCGATACTCGTTGTAGGCGCCGGTATCGCCGGCATGCAGTCTGCGCTGGATCTGGCCGATTCAGGTTTTTTCGTTCATCTGGTTGAAAAGTCACCGGCCATTGGCGGTGTAATGGCCCAGTTGGACAAAACTTTTCCAACCAATGACTGCTCCATGTGAATTATTTCTCCGAAACTGGTCGAGGTCGGCCGGCATACCAATATCCAACTTCATACCTGTTCAAATATTGAAAGCATCGACGGAGAGAACGGGAACTTTCAGGTAACCCTCCATAAAACCCCCCGATATATCGACTCGGACAAATGTACCGCCTGCGGCGATTGTGCAGAGGTCTGCCCGGTATCAATGCCCAGCGAATATGATTTGGGTCTGGCGAACCGTAAAGCCACTTACAAACGTTACGCCCAGGCAATTCCCGGCAGCTTTGCCATAGAGAAGCTCGACACGGCCCCATGCAGGATGGCCTGCCCGGCAAATCTTAATGTTCAAGGGTATGTGGCCATGGTCAAAATGGGAAAGTACCGGGAAGCCGTAGAGATCGTCATGAAGGATGCGCCGTTTCCCGGGATACTCGGCCGCATCTGCCCCCATCGGTGTGAAAAAAGCTGTCGCAGGCTTGAATTGGACTCGGCGATTTCCATACGGGAACTCAAAAGAGTTGCCGCGGACCATGTGGATCTGAAAGAACTTCCGGTCCCCGAAATTACCCCCAGAAATGAAAAAGTGGCGATTATCGGCTCCGGCCCTGCCGGGCTCACTGCTGCATATTTTCTGGCACTCGACGGCTATCAGGTGAATGTATACGAGTCCATGCCCGAAGCCGGGGGAATGATGCGGTACGGCATTCCCGAACACCGTCTGCCACGGTCGGTTCTGGATGCAGAGATCGAGAATCTCGAACGATACGGGGTGAAGATCCATACCAATACCGCCATCGGTAAGGACCTGACACTCGAAGAACTGCGGGAACACGGCGCGAATTCAATCTTTTTGGCCATCGGTGCCTGGAAAGGTTTGAAACTCAGAATTCCCGGGGAGGAGACGTCCCAGGGTGTTTCCGATGTCATCACCTTTTTACAAGAGGTTCATCTGGGGAATTTAAAGAAGGTCGAAGGAAAGGTCGTTGTCATCGGCGGCGGTCATTCCGCGCTGGATGCCGCCCGGGTGGCGCTTCGGCTGGGTGCAAGCGAGGCGAATATCATATATCGCCGTTCCCGGGCTGAAATGCTGGCTGAACCCGAGGAAGTCGAAGAAGCTGAAAAAGAGGGGGTAAAAATTCATTTCCTGGTGGCTCCCATACATATTTCCAGTGAAAACGACACGGTGGCGGGTATCGAATGCATCCGAACCCGGTTGACGGAAAAAGACACCACCGGCCGGCGGCGGCCGATTCCCATTGAAGGGTCGGAATTTTTTATTGAGGCCGATCATATCATACCGGCCATCGGGCAGGAGCCCGATTTTGGGGATCTTGCCAAAACCCAGGATCTGAAAGTGTCCAAGTGGAACCTTTTGGAGGTGAATCCTGAAACCCTTCAAACCAACATACCGGAAATCTTTGCCGGTGGCGATGTGATCTCCGGTCCTGCAACCGTTATCGAGGCGGTGGAGGCCGGCCAGAGAGCCGCCAAATATATCGCCCAGTATTTGCAGGGCGAGGAACTCCCTACAGAGTGGCAGGACGAATCGCCCATGGGAACCAACTGGGTGGCGCCGGCCAAAGACGAACCCACGAGAAATCGGATGAAAATTCCGACGTTGCCGGTGGAACAGCGACTTTCGGGATTTGAGGAAGTGAACCTCCTCGCAGATGAAGAATCGGCACACCAAGAGGCGGACCGGTGTTTGGACTGCGGAAGTTGTTGTGAATGCTACCAGTGTGTGACCGTCTGTGATGCCAAAGCCGTCACCCTCGAGACCCATGCCCAGCGCGACGAAACAACCACCATCGATGTGGGCTCCGTTATCCTGGCGCCGGGTTTTCAGCCGTTTGATCCTTCAAAATTCGACAATTACAATTATGCAAAACATCCCAATGTCGTAACTTCTACGGAATTCGAACGAATCCTTTCAGCCACAGGCCCCTTCATGGGGCATCTTACCCGGATATCGGACAAGAAGGAACCCAAGAAGATTGCATGGTTCCAATGCGTCGGTTCCAGGGATCTTAACCGTTGTGACCATTCCTATTGTTCATCGGTTTGCTGCATGTACGCCGTCAAAGAGGCAGTGATCGCCAAAGAGCATGCAGATTATGACCTGGATTGCGCCGTCTTTTACATGGATATGCGGACCCCTGGAAAGGATTTTGAAAAATATTATAACGATGCCAAGGACAAACATGGCGTTCGCTTCATCCGGAGCCGGGTCCATACCATAGATCCGGTTCCCGGAACCGATGATCTTGAGGTGCGATACGTCACCGAGAGCGGAGACCTTAAAACTGAAATATTCGAGATGATCGTCCTGTCCGTGGGAATGGAGATATCCCCGACAATGGTCGATCTCGCAAACAAACTCGGCGTTGCGCTGACGCCGGGAAATTTCTGCGAAACCTCGAATTTTCGACCCTTTGAAACATCCAGGGACGGGGTATTCGTTTGCGGTGCGTTTCAAGGACCCAAAGACATTCCCGAATCTGTCATGGAAGCCAGCGCTGCAGCATGCAGCACCGGCGTTAACCTGTCACCGGCCCGGGGATCTCTGGTCAAAGAGAAAAAATTCCCCGAGGAAACCGATATCTCCGGCCAGGAACCGCGCATCGGGGTCTTTGTCTGCAACTGCGGCGTCAACATTGGCGGCATTGCCGATGTTCCGGCCATTGCCGAGTATGCCAGAAGCCTGCCCAATGTTGCCTATGTGGAAGAGAACCTCTTTACCTGCAGCCAGGATACTCAGGACAAGATGGTCGAGGTCGTCAAAGAACAAAATTTAAACCGTATCGTTGTTGCGGCATGTACGCCCAGAACCCATGAGCCGCTGTTCCAGGAGACCATACGAAATGCGGGCCTGAATGCCTATCTTTTTGAGATGGCCAACATCAGAAACCAGTGTACATGGGTTCACTCGGGTGACAAGAAAACCGCTACGGAAAAATCCAAGGATCTGGTCCGGATGTCCGTAAACAGAGCGTCTTTGCTGGAGTCGATTCCGGCGGTTTCCGTAAAAATCGATAAATCGGCCCTGGTGATCGGCGGTGGTATCGCCGGTATGACTGCGGCGCTCAGTTTGGCCAGCCAGGGATTTCCGACGACCATTGTGGAAAAATCATCGGAACTCGGCGGGGCGGCCAAGGATCTAACCAAGACCTGGAAAGGGAATGATGTCCAAGAATTCCTTGCCGGCCTTATAAACCAAGTGCAACAGCATCCTGAAATCGAGGTGTTGACCGATGCCCAGGTGGTGGACGCATCCGGATTTGTCGGCAATTTTGAAACCCAGGTGGCCAATGGGAACGGTACAAAAACCGTTGCACACGGGGTGACCATCGTTGCAACCGGGGGTAAGGCCACGGATACGGATGAGTACCTCTATGGCAAGAATTCAAGGGTGACCCGCTGGCATGATCTGGAACATGATCCGGAAAAATTAAAGAATGCCGAAAGCATCGTATTTATCCAGTGCGTCGGGTCAAGGGATGACCATCGGCCCTATTGTTCGAGGATCTGCTGCACGTCATCCATATTACAGGCGATTTCTATCAAAGAAGAGACCCCGGACAAGGACGTGTTCATTCTGTATCGGGATATACGAACTTACGGCGAAAAAGAGATGCTTTACAAAAAAGCCCGGGAGATGGGGGTTATCTTTATCCGGTATTCCCTGGAGAA
>JAHECI010000196.1 GCA_024641825.1 Desulfobacterales bacterium
ACGTTTATCTGGGCGGCCTGCTGGTGGCGGATTTGAAGTTTACGATTCCCGAGGCAAAACAGATTCTCCAGGATTTGCAGGGATGGTTGGCGGAAAAAGGGTTTTACTTTAACGGAAGCGGAAAAATCATACCCGTCGACGGAGAAGATAAAATTGTAAAAAAATACATCCTTTTGATCGAAGGGGGAACGCGCAAAGATGACAGGTTCGATTTTATTTACACGGTTAGGGGAATTATCTCCAAGGAGTCGGTGGATTATAACGGGATTGAAATCAGGAACGAACGCTATACCCAAACCCTCATCGATTTGCGGCCGGAAACACCGTCAACAAGGGGGATGAATATCGTTAAAATGCTAAAACTCACCGATATCCTTGATGATTTTGTAAATCTTATGGGTCTGGATCGAATCCACTATCCGGCAATTTCACTCCGAACATCCCTTTAGTCCATAAAGAAGACGAGCTGTAAGCGAAAAAATTCAAAGACCGAACAGGTTACGATTCCAGCAATTCCAATATTTCTTCAAGGGCCGTCGGCGGAAAATTCCCCACACCATCAGGCAGTACAACTCCTTGATATTTTAGCCAGTTTGCACGGGTTACAACCGCCGCCCCGCACAGCAGGTTCATGGCAACCACAACAGTTTTACGGTGTTCGGGTTTTTCGAGAAATGACCCTTTAACCCACTGATTGAAAGCGCCGATGGCCGGACCGCACCATATCTGATAATCGATTTTTCTGGAAGGGTCGCCCGAGTTCGCCCAGTTGGAGGATTGGCCGAGGTAGGATCGAAAGACAAGGGCCATTTTGTGCTTAGGGTCCATTTCCGCACGCTGGATCTGTTTCGGGTCATGCCTGGCAAAATAGGTTTTCGTCTGTTCCCATTCATCCTGGAAACTGCACCGGAAAAAGTCTCTTTCAAGGATTGTTTTTTGTTTTTCGGGAATATTTTCAAAACGATCATAATTAGAATATAGATCATAAAGCTTGGCTGCCCGAAGGGGAAACATGGTGCCGCGTTTTAGGACCTGGACTTTAACGCCCATTTCAAACATGTCGGCTGCAGGGGCCATGGTCACATCCGCCTGTCTGGCTTCACTCAACATTTGACGGACGGTTTCCGATGTGCCGGCTTCCGTGCAGGATTGGTTGACGGACCCGGTAAGGATATAGGCAGCGCCCATGGCAAACGCCGCGGCAGCTGAATGGGGTGTGGCGATTCCACCGCCGAGCCCGACGCACGGGGGCCGGGTGTAGCTGTATTTTTCGGTCAACTCATCCCGCAGCGCAATCATGGTTGGCAGTAAAGAAATTGCCGGACGGTTGTCGGTATGTCCACCGGAATCTGCTTCTGCAGTCAGATCTTCAGCCATGGGGACCGATTGGGCGAGTTCGGCTTCTTTTCGGGTAATCATTTTTTGGTCGACCAGATATCCCAGAAGTTTTTGCGGCGGCGGTGACAAATACTTTCTGGCCACTTCAATCCTTGATACTTTTGCAATGACCTTGTTGGGACAGACGATGTTATCCTCTTCGTCGCGATGGATCCCTTTTACCCGATAATAAACCAGGGGAAGTGTCAGGTCCAGGTAGGCCGAGGTGCTCACCAGTCTTACGCCATGTTTTAAGTACAATTGAACCACGCCGGCCTCGAGCTCAGGATCGTTGGGGCTGTGGATCAGATTAAAACCAAAGGGAAGGTTTTTTAAGCTTTGCTGCAGTGTTACAACGGCCGATTCTATTTGTTCGAGAGAAAGACCGGCAGCACCGAAAAAACCGACCATTCCGGATCGTCCGGCTTTTTCCACCATTTCAACGGATGTAATGCCGTTGGCCATGGCACCGACAATATAGGCGTAGCGCAGGTTATGTGTTCGTTTAAAACTGGGGTCGCCAAGGTTTTGAGGATGCAAAGGGGGCACATATGCTAACAGCGGGAAGCCTTCCGAAATTTGGGGTATCTTATCGCCGATGATGATCTTGCCGCCCCGGCCAACCGCCGGTCGACCGTCAAGGTTCACCAGATACAGCGGCTGTGTGACGTTTAGCAGCGCTGTTCTCAGCGCATCCTTCCCAAGTTCAGGCGCTATATCATCGGGTATCCAACAGCCAGATATGTTTTTGTGTACAGTCGATTTCATTTGAGATCCCACAGTTTGGATTCTTGACAGAGGTTATGAAAACCCGGCTTAAAGATGTGATTTATACAAAGCGCTTGCGCGTGTCAACATCCTTACTTGACAATTCCGTGGCATTTCATAAAGAATACGGAAGCAATGTGAAATTCAAGGAGCGTTCTATGCAAATTATCACGACCCATAAGAACATGGACTTCGATGCACTGGCATCTACGGTTGCTGCAACCATCTTATATCCAAAAGCGATTCCTGTGGTTCCAAAGAGTGCAAATCCAAATGTTAAAGCTTTTTTATCGATTCATAAAGATTTCTTCGACGTATCCACCTTTGACGATATCGATACCGCCGCTGTGGAGCGTTTGATCATCGTAGACATAAACAGCTGGGGGCGGCTCGGACGAATCGGCATGCTGGAAAACCGGGAAAATTTGGAGATTCATCTTTGGGATCATCATTCGGGTTCCGGAGACATCCAACCGAACTGGAAATGCCAGGAGGAGGTGGGGGCAAATATTACCCTTATGATTCGACGGTTAAAATCGGAAAATAAGATACTAACCCCCATACAGGCCACACTGTTTTTAACGGGCTTGTATGAAGACACCGGCCACCTGACGTTTCCCGCTTCAACCGCCGAAGATGCTTATGCCGCCGCATATTTGCTCGAACGGAAAGCAGACTTGAGCATCGTCAGCACATTTTTACGGCCGGCTTACGGAGAAAAGCAGAAACATGTTCTATTTAGCATGTTGAAATCTGCAAAACGAGTTACGGTGAACGGATACCATGTCAGTTTTAACAAAGTGGACATCGAAGGTCATGTGGACAGTCTGGCCGTTGTGGTGAATATGTACAGACAGATCCTGAATGTAGATGCCGCCTTTGGTATATTCGCGAATAAAGCCCGTGACATATGTATGGTCATCGGTCGAAGCAACACCGACGATCTGGATATCGGTGCGGTCATGCGAAGCATGGGCGGCGGCGGACATCCGGCGGCCGGCTCCGCCGTACTCAAGTCTGTTGATCCGGATGACGTGGAGGATATGATCAAAACACGAATCCGAGGAAATTATCAGGAATCCGTGAAGATCGTTGATCTGATGTCCTTTCCCGTTTTTACGGTGCTTCCCGATGTCAGCATGGGGACAGTGGCTTCAATTTTAAGGGAAAAGGGCTGTACCGGTGTTCCGGTGGTAAAGGGGGAAAAACTCGTCGGTATTATTTCCAGAAGGGATTTTAAGAAGGTAAAGAAAAAAAACCAGCTTAAGGCCCCGGTGAAGGCATTTATGAACACGAATGTAAAGACCATTACACCGGACATAAGCCTCATGCAGGCGGCCCGCCTCATGGTCAAGCATGACATCGGTCGACTTCCTGTGGTGGACAATGACCGCATCATAGGGATTCTGACACGGTCGGATGCCATGCGTTATTTTTATGATCTCCTGCCGGATTGAGAGATAGACAGGATTGACTAAAATTGTATGAAGAAATAGCCTATCTTACGTACCGGTATAGATATTGACCCATGGGTAAAAAGGACAACATGACACTTTAAATGCCCGGTTGAAAGGTAATGCCCATTGTTTTACGAGAACTCTGATACGTCCGATTAATCTGTTGTCGATCCTTTAAATTCCAAAAAAACTTTCTGATTCTGTCCTTCTATTTCAGGCATGCTTTCTTTCCAGCTGTGAATCCTGCAGGCATCCACCTGATCCGATGGAATGATACAGCTGATAAAGGGCATAACAGGATCTCCGGCATATGATTTATAGTTTAATATCATGGCTTCGCTTTTGGGCAATCCATCGAATTCCAGCAGCTGAGCAAAAAAAATTGAACAATCTCCTGTGAAAAAATCTCTCAATTCTCTCAGGCTCAAGATCCGTGATCTGAACATATCTAACGCAACTTCGGCACTGTCGGCTTCGATCATCAAGTTGAATTCACCATGCCTTCGGTTGGCATCCAACACTTCTTCCTGATTCGAAACATAATAAAAATTTCCGATAAATAACATAAAACCTCCTTAATATAATGTGTTTCAGCAGCACCGCCTCCCGGAACAGTCCGCTCCGGGCTGAAAAGGTCTGATGGAAACGAACCCTGCATCACCGCGCCATGGGAATTTTACCATGGTGAGTGCCGGGGCGCCTATTCCGTACAACGCTGAATGGCCCCGGGTACTTTGGAAAGCGGGCCTTCAAAGTCCGGCTCCGGAATATCTTCATATCGAAGACGTTGTAAAACCTCATCGGCGGCAATCTTCACCCTCCCTGAACCTTTGCTGTCGTCGGTCAGATAGGTTTTCATACCGGTTTTTGCGGCGATCATATCATTAACGGGATCGTTGCCGACCATCAGGCAGGCTTCCGGCGGCAGATCGATTTTTTGACAGATTTCCAGATAATACTCGATCCTTGGTTTGCAAAACGACATGTTTTCGATGTGGGTAAGCAACTCGAAGGGCAGATGGTCTAAATTGGCCCAGGCCAGGCGTTTCATCTGAACATTGAGTGGGAAAATCGGGTTGGAGGCCAGTACCAGTGTTAGACCGCTCCGGACGATGTTGTCCATGGTTTTATGCAAATGGCTCGGCAGTGTAATATTCACGTCCAGTTTGTCGTACTCTGTTTCGTAAAAGTATAAAAAACGGTCCCAGAGTTCATCCTGCCGGTCCTCATACCCTCGAGCGAAGGCTATTCTGAAATATTCTGCGTTGGTCATTTCACCGGTGTTTTGAACCATGGCCCGGGTCGCGCTGATGAGCCGCTCCACGAATTTATCTGGGGGTATAATATCCACGAACAGTTTTTCTATCCGCTGGAAATACCCCTGATAAAACCTTTCTTCATCAAATAAAATCAAAGTGTTGTCTAAATCTAACAGAATGGCTTTTAACATGGTTTTACTGTTTACCCTAAATACCCCCGCCCCGTCAACCCGGCAAATACAAGCCGGGCTCACGCCGATAATGGAAGCTTCTATTTCTTAGGATGAAAACCTTCAGGCAGGTCCTTTGGGGATTTTTTGAAAAGAGGAGGTGCCATGGCCAATGGAATCGTAACATGGCTTAACGGCGGTTACGGCTTTGAATTTGTTGGACAGGGTCAGGGTTCAGGAACCCAAGCAACCGGTTTCAAGACGCTCTTTGGCGGTGATGGGGGTGCTTTTGACAAAGCGCCGGCAAAAAAAGGTTTTGATGTGACACATGTCACGGGGATTGTTGGTTAATATTTTGAGTTAAAACAAAAGGGTCCCATGGAATCATGAAGGAACGCCTTTTTTATGGTTATGTTCCATGGCAGCAAAATAATTGAACGCCGCCAGATTAATAAGGTCTTTGGTCATTTTCGGCGGTATACGCTGGTATGCCGAGGCATTGACAATCTGTTCGAGGATGTCCCTGGGATGGCAGCTTCTGAATGGGCGTTTTCCACGGAAAAAATTTTCAATTAAATAATCTACCATGGCTTCATTATAGGCGATCTTATATTGGGGGGCCACAAACTTCATAATGTGTCGAAATTTTTCTTCGGATGGATCCTTGAGCTTAACTTTATAGGGTATCCGTCTTAGGAAAGCTTCATCCAACAATTCTTTGGGATCTATGTTGGTGCAAAAAATCAGGAGCTCGTCAAAGGGGACTTGAAACTTAATCCCGTTGGACAGGGTCAGAAAGTCGATTCGCTTTTCCAGAGGAAGAATCCATCGGTTCAACAAATCCCGTGGGCTGATCCGCTGACGGCCGAAGTCATCCACCACAAAGGTGCCGCAATTGGCTTTCATCTGGAGAGGCGCTTCCGAGATTTTGGTCTGGGGATTGTATTTGATTCCCAAGGAATCCAAATCCATTTCTCCACCGACGATCACGGCCGGCCGCTCGACTTTAATCCATCGTCTGTCGTATGGGCGTCCTTTATCTTCGACCGCATGATGCCACTGGGGGTCGTAGAATTTGAGCAGTTCACCGCCGATGAGGAGTGTTTTGGGGATATAGATGGCATCTTTAAAGCATTTGTGAACCCTTTTGGCGATGGACGTTTTACCGTTTCCCGGTGCCCCATACAAGAACACCCCTCTCCCCGAATTAATGGCCGGTCCCAATGTATAAAAGACATATTGTTCCAAAACCAGG
>JAHECI010000197.1 GCA_024641825.1 Desulfobacterales bacterium
TCCACGGCCCCGCCGACGCCCCGGCTGAACGCAACGGTCGTGTCACCGGTATCGGAACCGGTTACACCGGTGGTAATCATGACACCGGACTTTTCGACGTTGACCGACGGAAGCAGCAGAATCGACGGATACACCGTCTCGGGATTGAGCAGATATTTCTGGCGCCAGCGGTAGCTCCGATCACTGTACGGCGAAGCCCACACATCCCGGATCGCCTGAAGGATGTCGTTTTTATCGAGAACATTGAACACCGTCAAATTTAAGCCGGCGCCGCTGAAATCCTTGAGATCTTCCATATTGGTGTCGCTGCGAATGAACACCGGGAGGGTGCCCATGGAGGCGTCAAGTTCTGTTTGAAAGCGACGATCCAGCTCTTTTTGAAATTCGGTGGAAAAGGTTATGTTTCGGACGGCCCGGCGCAGTTTGTCCAGGCGGATCAGGACCCCGGCTTCGATTTCGGGTTCGTTTTTACCGTTTTTTCTTTCCGATGCGGCCTGGGTGAAAGTCTCCTGAACGAACTGCCAGTAACTCAGATCGCTTTCCGGCATCGGCTGATCCATATGCTGTCGGAAAATTCCGAAAGGAACGATGAGGCCGTCCACCACCCGATCGGGGAAGAGGTTTTTCAGCTGTCCCAAATTGGCGGCCTTGGGTCCGCAAACCTTTCCGGAATCCAAAGCCCCGATGGTTTTCAGACTGATCAGATGGAGTTTCTTCAGGTCGATTTTAGCGGTGGGTACGGTGATTTTTTCTTCTTTTTTGCGGCGAGCTTCCACCAGGGAAACTTCAAAGGCCGTCATTTCAGCGGCTGGTTTCATCAAAACCGTACCCCGAGGCGAAACCGCGTAAAACACCTGCCGGCCCGTGTAGGGTTTCAAGTCCTTTAGATTCTGCATGGAGAGCACGGCATTGGGAATGCCCAGGTTCCGTGCCAACAACTGTACGTGGGAAACCAGATTCCCTTCGGAAACCGTCAACAGACCGGCCACGGGTTTCAGGTCTGCCGGGGCTTGGGGCAATACGTAGATGGTGCCGCTGGAGAAGGCGACCTGGGTCACCGGGCCGTCGACCACTTCCAGTCGGCCCACGGCAAACCCGGGGTTGATTCCCCGGATCCGGTGTTGGTCGGAAATGCCCATTACCCGGCTGCTGATTCCGGTATAGCGTGCGGCCATACCGGCGAGAGTTCCTGCGGTCTGGCCCAGAGAAAGCAGGGGCGAAGCGTGAATCCGGTCATCGATAAAACCGGCGGTTAACGGTTCGAAACCTGAAAACATTTCCACCAGCGAGCCATAGTGGGCGCGAACCATTCCGGTCCCCCATTCCACAATTCGCCGGGCAGCATCGGCCTTTTCCATGAATGTCTCCAGATCCAATTCCTTTGCGCCCTGGGACGGCCGGAGGGCGGGTTCGATCCGTTCCCATTCCCATATTTCCAGAAAGCCGCACCCGGCGGCGGCAGTTCCCAGGGCATGGGCTTTCTCCAGCAATTCTCCCACCGTGGGCGTTTTCCAATCACCGGCAGACTGATAGAGAAGACTCTCCAGTTCAATGGACAGATCCAGCATGACCAGGCGGGATGCGGGTTTGTTTGCCGATAGGATGTCCTTTCTGATGGTCCACAAGAGATCGGAAATGTTTTTTATTTTTAAACCTGAAAAAGTTGCGTCATTGATGGATTCGTTGGGGGCATTTTTTGAAAGCTTCAGCAGCTGTATCAATTGAGTTCTTGTGGACGACGGTGAAGGAAGGCGGTCGACATATCGGCTGAGAGCCTGGAGGTGTGCCGGCTGGTAGGCTGCTTCCAATTCGGCGATTAAGGCTGCGACCGTGTTGTCCACCGGTTCCGGCATTTCTTTTTTATATCTGGACCGGAAGTTTTTTGCCGCCTGGATGTCGCTGCGTTCCGGCTGGCCGTGAAGCTTGATGCGAAGGGTCGAAAACGGTGGAAAGGCATCGGCAATGGTTTTGGCCCGGGCTCGAATGGATCGCCACCTTTCATCATTGGCGTGATGGGGAATGTCTTTTGCGGCCTGATGCAACAAGAAATATTGAGATCGGATCGTTTCGTCGTCGGCGAGAATCGCCTTTAAAAAATTCCGCCCCCAACTTTCTTCGTCTTCGGATTGTACGGCCCCTCGATAGTACCGGGCTTTTCGAAAAATCCACCCGTCATCGATAAGTTGGAGATATTTTTCCAGTTGATATTGCTTTAGGCGGGAGTTGTCGTTGGCGGCATCCAGAAACTCGGCCGGCGGCGTACCAGCAAGAACCTGCCCCAGGTAAAGCCCGTGCTCTTCGGCCAATTTTCGCACCACGTCTTTGTGGAGGCCGTGCTGGATCCCCCCCGGTTTTGGACACCGCTGATCCGGAGCGATAACTGTTCCGTCCGGGCAAAACCATCGAATGGCCTTGAAAGGGCCCCGATCGTCCCCTTTAAAGGCTTTCACCAGAGGTGAGATTTCCTTGGGATCCCAACCTTCTGCCAAGCCATATCCCGGTAAAAACTGAACCGTCAATACAAGGAGAAAAAACGTCTTGATAAACCATTTCATTTCAAATTTCCGTTAATTTATAAGCACATGAGTAAAGGATCAATGAACCCGTAGCCGCTTCTTGCCATACTTTTTCACGGTGAGCCGCTTCATATACCGCCGCCTCCCCGGGAAATTTTTCCGCGACTTGCTGGATAATTCGAAGTTCCTCGATCATATGAGCGTCTTCAGACTTCATGTCTAATCAGTCGCTTTGTCTTTTTTCTCCTTGCTTTTCTTCTTTCCGCGAACTTTCTCGGCGGTCTTCGCCGGAGTCGCCTCACGGGCGCTCTTTCCTGCGGCCAGCTTTTCTGCTTTTGCTTGAGCTTTTTCCGCATTTAACTTCTCTTGGGCGGCAATGGCTGCCAGCCGGTAATTTGCCTGCCGGATCTCGGCCCGCATTTTTCTGATCACAACGTCTCGTTGAATGACGGTGCTATCCAAACCTTTCTCTTTGAGAAGGGCCCGCCGGACCGCGATCTTGCCCTCGACGACTTTCTTCTGGTTTTCCGCATAAATCTTCTGTTTGAGGTTCATTCAGTTCTCCTTGTCTGTTTCAAAATAAAATTTGTTATAATATTTACCTGGGTGGTCGAACGATAAGAAATCCCTTATTAAGGCGTTCTAAAACCTTAAAAAATAAAAGGATCGCATATTCAAATATCAAATTTTTTTCAGAATCTATAAAATTTACACGATAGAAATTGATCTCTAATTTGCTGCACTTTTCTCGGAGATCCATCACATCCTCCGTCCGGTTGACGAGGGTGACTTGAGCATCGACATCCTTCAGGTTGATCGCTGTCGCCACGCCGGCATATCCTCCGCCCAGAATAAGAATTTTCTTCACAATCAAATCCTTAATTTGAATGGACCTCAAAAATATAAACAAAGGTGGGCAACGGGTCAAGCAATCAATGGTATTTCCATTGAACTTGGGGGCTTCGCCCCAATTGGAATAATGGAATGATGTATTTTATGGCAAGAATGTCGTATCCGGTCATTACAAGATAACTCAGAAAAGAGAGGGCCAATGCCGTTAAAAGCTGATGGGCGGGGAGATCTCTGAGATATTGAACGATATCGTGGAAGTGGTATGCCTTGAGTTCCTGGTGGAGAACCCAGAGGGCAACCGAAAAAAGGATCAAGCCCATGAAGGGACCCAGGCGGTGAAGAAGTTTTGTCTTCATAAAGAAATTTTATGGCAAAAATTTCATATAAAGAGAACCTAACCGATTTCGGAGAAAGCCATGAGGCCAATTCGACATGCCGATTCTCACGGTCGCCACCGGCGGCCGATGCAATTGCCGGAGAAGACACCCCATATATCAACGGCGAAAATGTATTGGCATTGATAAAGGGGATGGCTCCGACATTTTCCCTCAATCCTGTTTTGCGCCTTACCCCTCACCATTGCCCTTTAACGCTTTTCTATTCATGCCGCATCCCTTTCCCCTCATCGCCTCTCTGTTTCCATCCCTCAGACTTTTGCCCGCGGTTCTCCGACCGTCCTTTATTGTTCCCTGATTCCTGGACCTTGCCCATTGACTGCGGTCCCCTGACTTCTGGCTTCTGCCGTTTGTCTTCCCACCGCTGAGATTTGTCCTGGGGCCGGGACAAATCTCTCTGCAGGGGCTCAACATTGGGGTTCGGTTTCGGCGCCTTGTACACGGCGGGGGGGGCTTTTTTCCGATCCGGTTTTCCTTTGGACCTGTCCATAATCGGGGAACTGGAAAATTTTTCTTGGTTCGGCGCTAATTTTTTTGAAGCCTTTTTCTCCGGCATATTCTGCGGTTGGGTCTCTTGTCGCTGTCGTTCCTTTTGATATGTGCGCACCTCTTTTTCCCGTTTCGAGAATTCCCCTCGCTCTTTTTTGCTCAGGGGTTGGAAGCGATAGGCGCCGGCCTTGGTTTTCCCGGAACGGTCGATGGGCATGACAAAGTCGGGCCGTTGGGATCCTGACGATCTGGCCACCTTGTCGGGACCTGTGCGGTGATCAGGGCTCTTGGGCGGTCGTAGCCCTTCGTGTTCCCGACGCTCACGAAACCTATTCTGCAAATGGTTCTCCCACTGGTGATCGTTCCGATGATGCCAGCGTTGATGGGCATAGATGGGATCATAGACAACCCGTCTCGCATGCAGAGAAAACCATGGGTAGATCCCTTGTCTGTAATACCGGGGCGCATAATAATCCCCATAATAATAGTGGCAATACCGGGGTCGCAGAAACAGGGCGTCATCAAAGACGTTTAGATCAATCACAAAGCCGGGTGAGAACCAAAAGGTCATCCCGAGGTGCACCCGTGGCGTGAAAAAAACCGGCGCGAACAGAACGCCACGATGGATGACGGTATAGTCCCAGTACCCCCCCACAAAGATATATCCACGCGGCGTCCAGATATAGTGGGCAGGCACCCAAATCCAGTCCGGGTCCGCGACGGCCCAATAGCCGGGCTGCCAGGCATAGCGTCCATGGTACCAGACCCAGGAACCGGGCATCCAGATGTAATCCGGCGACGGTGCATTACTGCTGGGTCCGATTTCAACCGATTCAGGCGGCTCGGGCAGGTATTCCGTCACTTTCACATTTACACCGGCCCAGTAACCGGAAATCCACTGATATTGCTGTCCTGCGGGAGTCCAATAACCGGGAACCCACTGCCGGCCCGGGGGCAACACCCGCCAAATTCCACTCACCCAGATATATTCGTTCCGTTCATCATCCCAGGCCCAGTAACCGGGAATCCACTGAACGTCCCCATCAGGTTTCTGCTCGGGCGGAATCTCTTCGATGAGGGTTGGCGGTTCCTTGGGGGCAACGATTCCCGGCTCAGGATTCAATGCCACGGCCTCGGCAAATGCCTCGTGAATGGGGCCCGAGGCGAGCACTTGAACATCTTCCTCCGGTACCGGGGCTGTTTTTTCGGCAGCGAAGACCGGTGGCGGACAGAATCCCAGCCCCAATGCTGTCAATACTATAACTATACAAAAATATTGGATAAATCTCAGTTTTATCATAGATCTCTCCTTTGTCATTTTGGCATTGTCAACGAAATTACGCCGGCCTATCTTCCGGCCGTGACGGTCTCTAACCGACGATTCACCCAGGTTTAATGGGTTAAAAACAATGATTCTTTCTTCACCTGCCACTACTTGGACGCACCAAGGGTGTTTTTAGTTTACATTACCTGACGGTTTCGTAAAAAGTCCAACTTCTGCGTTGTGCTGCATTTCGCAATCATTCAACGTACAATAAGTACGCCTCATGATTGCAAAATTTGCACCGCCTTTTTATCCCGAGAGATTTATTCGGGGGAATTTGAAATTTTTACGAAACCGTCTAAATCGGACTTTTTACGAGTTTGTCATTACCGGTATAACCTGAATTATGCGGGAAGCGCCCCAACCTCCGTTAATATAGAATATACTAATTTATATTAAGTGGTTATGCAGAACAAACACCCGACCGGGGGCACACGCGCTGTTCAATTGACGGGTTATCCGGATATCTTGAGTGTGAGAAAAAGCGTCGATCCGTCGCGATTGATCAAAAAGAGAATCGTGTCTCCTTTTTTATACTGATGTATTTTACGGCTGAAGGCTGCGATGCTTTTAACCGGCATACGGTCCACCTCGAGAAGGATATCTCCGCTCCTGAGGTCGGCTTCGGCTGCCGGAGAATTGTTTTCGA
>JAHECI010000198.1 GCA_024641825.1 Desulfobacterales bacterium
TGGGTCGAGCTGCTGAAAAAATCCGACGTTATGGATACTTTAACCTCTCCGCCCGGAGAAACCTTGTCAATTTTGATCATAAAAAGTTCGGATTTGAAATCCTTATTGTCGACGTCGGGATTCTCAGCCTCTTTAAAATCCATGCCTTGAACATCGATGAGACGTCCGCCTGAAACCTGGAAGTGGATCGCAACGCTGGTGCTTTTTGCGCGGGGAATGAGCTTGGCCGTGATAACATCTCCCTCGCGGGTGAATTCGGGCTTGGGCTTTTCCAGATCTTCACCGAAAGCCGCCCAAACTGCGGTCTTAGGCGTCAAGGCAATCATCATCAATGCGAGGATGAGCCACGTCCAAAAAGTTCTTTTAAAAAATCGATTGGTTATTCTTGTCATAATGCCCTCCTACTTGAACATGGCAATGAACATCCCCGCTGCGGAGGCTGAGCCGATAACGCCGGCAAGGTTGGGTCCCATGGCGTGCATGATGAGCCAGTTGTCGGGATCGGCTTTCTGGCCTTCAACTTGAGACACCCGGGCCGCCATGGGCACTGCGGAAACCCCTGCGGAGCCGATGAGAGGGTTCATCTTTTCTTTTAAAAACAGGTTCATGATGTGGACGGTAAGGATGCCGCCAAACGTGCATATAATGAAGTCCAAAAGCCCAAAGCCGAAGATCAGCATCGGTTTCCAGCTCAAAAAGACATCCGCTTGCATGGTTGCTCCCACCGAAAGTCCCAAGAGTATCGTGACAATGTTCATCATAGCATTTTGGGCCGTATCGCTAAGACGCTTCACTACACCGCATTCGCGCATAAAATTTCCGAACATGAACATTCCCATCAGCGGCGCTACGGCAGGGATCAGAAGAATAATAAAAATCGAGGCGACGAGCGGAAAGAGAAGCTTTTCTTTAGCAGAGACAGGCCTGAGTTGCCGCATTTTTATCCGGCGTTGTTCGGGGGTGGTCATCAGGCGCATGATGGGCGGCTGTATGAGGGGAACCATGGCCATGTAAGAATAGGCAGCCAAAGCATTTGGGCCTAAAAGTTGTGGTGCCAGCATGGCGGTCAGGTAGATCGTTGTGGGCCCGTCCGCTCCGCCGATAATGCCCACGGAAGCAGCTTCTTTCAAGGTAAACCCGAAAAAGAGGGTTCCGCAATAGGTAATGAATACCCCAAGCTGGGCTCCGGCGCCTATGATCAGTGTTTTCGGATTGGCGATCAACGGTCCAAAGTCGGTCATTGCTCCCAGTCCAAGAAAGATCAGGCATGGGATGATCTCCCACTGAACACCGTATTTATAAAAGGCCCGGATGAGTTCGGGGTCGCCGTGCTCGGTAAACCCCATCAGGGGTGCAAGGGGGAAATTAACCAAGAATATTCCAAAGCCGATGGGGACGAGCAACAGCGGTTCATACTCTTTGGCGACGGCCAGGTAGAGGAAAAAAAAGGAAATCAAAATCATAATTACCTGGCCGATGGCCAGGTTCGGTATTCCTGTCTGGGTTAAAAGGATGCTCTTAATTAGTTCTAAAACTTGATCCCAGGTCATGTAACGGTCTCCTTTCTAAAAGTCTACAAGGGAATGTTTCCGTGCTTCTTTGGAGGGTTGGTATCTCTTTTGTTGCTGAGCATCCTTAAAGCCTGGATGATTTTCGGCCGGGTATCCGCCGGATCGATGACCTCATCGATATAGCCGTGTTCCGCGGCGTTGTATGGATTTGAGAATTTATCCCGATAGTCCTCGATCAATCGCCGTCTTTCCGTTTCAGGATCATCGGCTTTTTTAATCTGACTGCGGCAGATGATATTTACGGCTCCGTCAGCGCCCATTACTGCAATTTCCGCATTAGGATAAGCCATGATGATATCACCCCGGAGGTGTTTCGAACTCATGACAATATAGGCCCCGCCGTATGCCTTGCGGGTGATGACGGTTACGCGCGGTACGGTGGCTTCGGCAAATGCATAGATCAACTTGGCACCGTGCTTGATGATGCCGCCGTGTTCCTGGTGGGTGCCGGGCATGAATCCGGGGACATCTTCAAAAATAACCAACGGAATATTAAAACAATCGCAAAAACGGACAAACCGGGCGCTTTTATTGGAGGCATTGATGTCGAGAACGCCGGCCATGGCTGCGGGCTGGTTGGCGACAATCCCCACCGGCATACCGTCAAACCTGCCGAAACCGACGACGATACTGGGCGCCCAGTGTTCATGCACTTCAAAAAAATAGTTGTCGTCCAGGCAAGTGGTAATGACATCGCGAATGTCATAGGGTTTGTTGGGGTCTGAAGGAACGATTTTGCAAATGCTTTCTTCGCGACGCATGGGATCGTCATTCGTTGATCGGCGGGGTGGATCTTCCATGTTGTTTTGGGGCAGAAACGACATGAGTTCTCGTATTTTTTCAATACAGGTTTCATCATTGGGACAGGGGAAGTGTGCTACACCGCTTTTGGAACTGTGTGCCATGGCTCCGCCGAGTTCTTCCATGGTCACGTCTTCCCGGGTAACGGACTTCACGACTTCGGGACCGGTGATAAACATATAACTCGTATTTTCAACCATAAAGACCCAGTCAGTCAGCGCCGGGGAATAGACGGCCCCTCCGGCTGAAGGGCCCATAATGGCGCTGATCTGGGGGATGACTCCGGATGCCAAGACATTCAAAAGAAATATGTCGCCGTATCCGGCCAGACTCATGACCCCCTCCTGGATTCTTGCACCGCCGGAGTCGTTGAGCCCGATCACCGGCGCACCCACTCGCATGGCATGTTGTAGGATCTTACAGATTTTTTCAGCGTGGGCCAGAGAAAGGGAACCGCCGTGTGCGGTAAAATCTTGTGCAAAGACAAATACTTGTCTTCCATGTAACAACCCGTAACCCGTAACAACGCCATCGCCGAGGATCTTTTTGTTCTCCATACCGAAATCGGTGCATCGGTGAACTTTGAATCGGTCGAGTTCGACAAACGTCCCTTCATCCAGAAGTTTGTCGATCCGTTCACGGGCAGTGAGTTTTCCGGAATCGTGCTGCTTTTTAATTCGGTCGGGACCACCGCCTTCCATTGCTTTTTGATTTTTTTCCTCGAGTTTTTCGAGTAACTCTTTTGACTCCATGCCTTCTCCTTTTTATTTAAACAGCAATTGTGTTTTTGGAATCGATTGGTCTAAAGTAACTAAACTATTACAACAATGCAATAAATGTCAAACGATGATCCTGTATTGATCCGTCTTGAACGGTATGATTGTTCAAAAGCCCTTAGCAAAAATTAAAAAAGGATTCAATCGAAAAAAATCTAAAACAATTCTCGAGTCGACATCGCTATGCGCAAAACAAAGCATTGAGCCGGAACAGTCAACAAGGGATCGTTCCATAGATCATGCTTTTTTCAAACCATGGAATCACGCCGGTCGAAGATGCCGCTATTATTGAGGCGGACAAAGCTCTTGACCGGGGGTGCTATACTTGAGTTGATTGTTTGTTCCAATATGAAACATCATGAGCCTTTGTGGACGAATAGTGCATGAAAAAAGTGAGTTACAACCCTATTAGGCCGCATAAAAAGTCCTTGTCGCTAAAACGGAAGATTCTGATTTTATGTAGATTTCAGATCTTTAGTTTTTTTTTGCAGAAACCATATTCCATATTGCAAAAATAAAATCTATGCATTATATAACTCACTTTTATAATTTAAAACAAGGGAGGATGGAGTGGATACACATTTCATTTTTGGTCTTGTACTTGTCGGTTTTACCTTCTGGCTATGCTTTAAGTACAGAAAAAAGAAATAACCAGAGATGGCATAAAGGTTTCGAAATTCACAAGAGATGACACAGGAAGGGATATTAAACGATGACACTAGAGATGATTTTGACAATGATTGTACTAGGTTTTGCCGTCGTTCTCTTTATTTTTGAATGGGTTAGGGTCGATGTTGTGGGAATAATCATGATGGCGTTGCTCCCTCTTATCGGCCTGATATCGCCCAAGGAAGCATTTGTCGGTTTGAGCAGTAACGCTGTTGTTTCCATCATGGCGGTCATCATTATCGGCGCCGGTCTTGACAAGACGGGGGTAATGAATAAAGTGGCCGGCCCCATCATCAAACTGGCCGGCAACAGCGAGAAGAAGGTCATTACGCTTGTATCCGGCACTGTTGGAATAATATCGAGTATGATGCAGAACATCGGAGCTGCGGCCCTGTTCCTTCCAGCGACCCAGCGGATTTCCAAAAGAATGGGGATACCCATATCTCGACTCCTGATGCCCATGGGATTCTGTGCCATCATCGGCGGGACCATCACGCTGGTGGGTGCCAGTCCCACGATTCTCTTAAATGACCTGATGGTTCTCGGCGGGAAAAAATTGGAACCCTTCGGCCTTTTCACCCAAACCCCCATCGGCATCTGCCTTCTTTCCAGTGCCATCATCTATTTTATCTTATTCGGGAAACTTGTCCTTCCAGCAGCAGAGGGCGAAGCGGAAAAGGGGGTTACGGCGCTTTTGATGGAAGCCTACCAGGGACTTGAACATACATTTGAAATCCATATTCCCGATAATTTTGACGGTCCCAGAACTCTGGAGGCGCTGGCCATCCGACCAAAGTTTCTGGTGACCGTGGTGGCCGTCAATTTTGCGTCAGAAAAGGAAAAAACGTTTGTGCCGAAAAGCAGTGATCTGATTTCTCCGGGCGATGATATTGCCGTTATCGGGAAGGTGAAAATGGTTCATATGCTGGCTGAAGAATACGGATGGGAGATCAAGCACACGCTGGATATTTTTGGCGAGAGCCTGGCGGTTATTAATGCCGGAATGGCGGAAACAGTGGTATCTCCCCGTTCGGAACTGATCGGCAAAACCATGAGCCAGGTTAATTTTAAGGAAATGTACGGCGTAAATCCGGTGGCGCTGTTTACCGGTAATAAAATTATTTACAGCAACTTGACCCATGTTAGATTGCAGATGGGCGATACGCTGTTGCTCCAGGGACCCTGGGAAAAATTTCACATTTTAAGAAATCAGCCGCAACCCCGAGCCCTGACCTTTGCCACGGCCCTTGAAGGTGAAATCATGCGGCCGGAAAAAGCCAAACTGGCAGTGACCTGGCTGGCTTTGGCTCTGGCACAAATTATTTTTTTTAAAATTCAGCTTTCCGTTGCGCTGATGTCCGGAGCGCTTGGCATGATCATCACCGGCGTTCTTTCGGTGGATGAAGCGTATCGCGCCGTGGACTGGATGACGGTGTTTCTCCTTGCCGGCCTGATTCCCCTGGGCATTGCTTTTGAAAAAACCGGAACCGCTGCGTTTATTGCAAAATTCGTTCTCGGGATGCTGGGGAATCCGAGTCCTATCGTTTTGTTGGCTGCGGTGGGCATCATGACCTCTTTTTTCACCCTGGTGATTTCCAATGTCGGCGCAACGGTACTTCTGGTTCCGCTGTGCATGAACATGGCGGTTATGGCCGGCGGAGATCCGCGGATGGCGGCATTGGTGGTGGGACTTTCCGCGTCCAATACATTCGTTCTCCCGACGCATCAGGTCAACGCCCTTGTTATGAGGCCCGGTGGGTATCGTACCGTGGACTATGCCAGGGCGGGTGTAATTATGACGGCCATCTTTCTAACGGTAGAATTGACCATTCTATATTTCTTTTATGGAATTCAGTAAACATCGCATTGACCGGATAATGCTCAGAAATGGACGTCAATATTTCTTCACTGTTTTAGAAAGCGCGTGATTCAGGAGGTGATAGGTAATGGCAGTAATCACGATTTCTCGAGGAAGTTTCAGCCATGGTCAGGAGATTGCTGAAAAGGTGGCTGAAATGCTGGGATATGAATGTGTGAGCCGGGAGATTCTGGTCGAGGCTGCCCAGCTTTTTAAGGTTTCGGAAAAAAAACTGATTCGATCGATCGATGACGCTCCCAACATTCTCGAGCGGATGGTCCACGGGAGAGAACGGTATCTTGAATATATCAGGGCCGCACTTTTGGAATATGCCAGGAGAGGGAATGTGGTCTATCACGGCCATGCCGGTCATCTTTTACTGACCGAGATTCCCCAGGTGCTCAAAATAAGAATCATTGCCGATAAAGACGACCGGATCAAAGTGTTGCAACAACGGGAAAACGTAACAAAAGAAGCGGCAGCCGAGGTCATTGAAAATGAGGACAAAAATCGAACCCAATGGACCCGATACCTTTACAAAATG
>JAHECI010000199.1 GCA_024641825.1 Desulfobacterales bacterium
GTGCACAATTTTCTGTGCGTAAAGGCGAAAAGAAATAAAGGCAAAAAGGTTTTTGACAGGATTAACAGGATAAACGCGGATAGGTTTGGGCGCTAACGCGCTGAGGGACAAAAGATGGTTTCACGCAAAGCCGCTAAGGCGCAAAGAAATGGTTGCCTGGCAGGATGGACTTGATTTTTTTCACGGCTTCCAGCCTACGCCCCTATGGGCCGGAGGCCGGAAAGGCAAAATATCTTGTTTATCCTGTAATCCTGTCAAAAAATTAATACCTCTGGGTTCTCTGCGGGCTCTGTGAGAGAATAAAAACAATAAGGGTTTGAAAAATATTACTTTAATCCATATAATATAATTTCAGGTGTAGATTTCATCCACGATCAGGTTCGCTGGGTTTGCGCGAAGTCAGGAGGACGATATGAAAAAACTGCTTATTTGTTTTGCCGCCGGATGTCTGGGGGCTTTGGCAAACAGCTTGACGGTATGGGCCTTTGGTGAATACGGAATCAACAAGCAGCTCGGGGTGGCCATGGCGCCGGCGCTGAAAGCCGCCTGGCTCTACCCGCGGATCGTGTGGGGCGGGATTTGGGGGTTCCTGTTCGTTCTGCCCTTTATGGATACGAAACTCATTTTAAAAGGTGCCCTGATCAGCGTGTTCCCCACCCTGGTCCAGCTGTTGGTGATCTTCCCCATCCAGGCCAAAAAAGGCTATTTTGGATTGGAGCTCGGCCTTTACACGCCGATTCTGGTGACCTTTTTCAACCTGGTCTGGGGCGTGGTGGCGGCCATGGCCATCAAAGTTGCAAAATAGCCGATGCGGCGAAAAGAAATAAAGGCACAAAGTTTTTTGACAGGATTAACAGGACTGACATGATTTTTTTTTTCACGGCTTCAGGCCTCCGGCCCATAGGGCCTGCGCCCCGGTGGGACGAAGCCGTGAAACCGCAATTCCGCTTCAGCGGAAAAATGGTCGAGGAAGCAACAACGGATGGTTTTCTCTGCGTTCTCTGTGAGCTCTGCGAGAAAATAATTTTTTAAAAGACGCTTTGTATGCCTGTGTGCCGCAGCGGGTGTTCTGGTCCGGTTAATGGACGATGGGGGTGGCATCGGGATCGAAGGGGTTCTTTCTGACCGCCAGGGAATAGAGATACGGATAGTGGAACTTGAGGTGCTGGAGGTATTCGAGCCACTGATCTACCAGGAGACCGTAGGCCCGGCCGATGTCTCCGGATAGGTGCTTGAGATCGGAATCGGGGAGGTTTTTCAACCCGTCCCGGCTGCTCAATTCCTCGGCAAGATGAAACACAGCGAGGAGGGTTTCGCTGAAGCCTTCCCGCTCCACAAGAACCGGATTCTCCAGAAGACTCACCAGGGTTTTCCGGTTCCCTTTGAGAAAGTCAAGGAGCGTTTCAAGGTCGATTTTATGGATGTCCGGACGAAAGTCATGCTTTTTCAAAGCCTTTTGTGCGGACAAAAAGTTGGATTCCTTCCAGGTGGTCTTCACCAGCAGCGCGGCTCTGGTTTCTTCGATGTTTTTGTCAGAGCGGGAAAAGAGCGCCAGCAACTCGTACCCCACATCGCCGAAAAAAATCCCCAGGACCATGTTGACCTTGCGCAGCCGGTTTTTGGTTTCCCGCTTGAGGAGAAACAATTCCGTGGCGTTGGCGATGGCCCCCAAAAAGGTTCCGCCCCCCAGGACGATGATCAATAGGGTAAAGAGTCGGCTGGCATCGCTGGTGGGGTGAATGTCGCCGTAGCCCACCGTGGACATGGTGACGATGTTGTAGTAAAAGGCCTTGACCAGGGGAAGGCCCTCCAATGCCATGAAGCCGAGGGTTCCCATGGCTGTAATGGCAACGAAAAGCCCTAAAAATATGTTCAGTCTGCGACGCACATCCTCCATGGTTCGATACTATACAGATTTTGACAATGTTATTCAAGTGTTAGTTAAAAGAGGGTAGGGAAGGGCAGGACGAAAACAAATTAAGGCACAAAGTTTTTTGACAGGATTAACTTGATTTTTTTCACGGCTTCCGCCTGCCCGCTATCGCGAGCTCAAGCGAGGCGGGCGGGGACGAAGCCGAAAAAGGGCAATTCCGCTTGAGCGGAAAAAAGGCCGAGGAATCGACACAGGATAATTTTCTCTGCGTTCTCTGTGAGCTCTGTGAGAAAAAAATCAAGGTCCTCTCAGAGGGAGGAATTGACTTTAGGGGCGACATGAAATACAGAGGCTTTGTCAACGAAACCTGATTTGCCCCTATTGTTTGGGGTTTTGAACACTGGAGAACACTGTGCCGGAGATTACAAAAATTCTAAGATTCCTCGCCCCGCTGGTGGCGGCCATATTGGTGGGGAACTGGTTTCTGTCCGAAGTCAAGAAGGCACGGGCAACGAACCAGCCCTGGTACCGGCCGTATCTGTCCACCCCCGGAATTCTGATCATTCTGGCGGCCATCCTGATTCCGATCTTCCTGTGGATCAGTAAAAAAGGTTGACCGGAAACCTGCAAACGACGACGATCCATTGAATCTATCTATCTTCGGCAAATGAAAAATGAACGATTTTCTCTGCGTACTCCGCGCCTCTGCGGTGAGATGAAAACGTCGGTTTTCTAACGATCTTACCAAGTCCCTCAGAATTTCACTTGAATCCCTGAATCCTTGACCCCTTGAATCCTTTTAGCATCATCGTTTTTGGCGATGATGCTAAAAATATTACACGTGCAATCTCTCGGACCTTAAAACATAGGCCACGGCGATGCCGGCCATAAACCCCACGGCCAGGTTGGCGGCCAGGGTGATCCCCAGAATCAGCAATGCAACGAACAGATCCTTCCGGGTCTGCATGTCCAGGATGGTCAAGGCCAATTGCCCCCCTGCAAAAACCAGCAGCACCCCCAAAATCGCCATGGGCAGCAGGTAGACCACCGACAGGGCATGGGCGCCGAGAAACAGGGCCAGGGCCAGAAAGAGGCTTCCGATAAACAGGTTGGAGCCGGCCGTGCGGGCGCCGAACCGGTAATGGGCCGCCAGCCCCCCGGCGCCGTGGCACAGGGGCATGCCCCCCAGAACAAAGGCCATGAGATTGGCCAGCCCCATGCTGATGGTCAGGGACCGGTAGGTGACTTTTTTGGAATCCTCGCCAAAATACTCCTGTGACAGATCGGCGTTGGCCACAACGGCGTTCCCGATGGTCATGGGCACCTGGGGGAGGACGAGTGCGAAAAGCGCAAAGGTGAAGTCCGCACCGGCGGGGAACCCGAAGGGGATCAGCTCCGGCAGATAGATGCCGATCTTAAGTTTGTCGAACCCTTCGTGGGTCCCCAGAATCAGCCCCAGAACCAGCCCCCCCAGTATGACCACCAGGCCGGCGGGAAATTTTCGATTTTCCAAAAGTAGCAGGGTCAGGAACCCGCCGACAATTCCGATGACAATGCCGATGGATACGGGTCCGATGTGCTGGACGGTCAAATAGGGTTCGGCCAGGTTCCGCACTGCTTGAAATTTCGACGTGCCGATCATGAATTTGACGCCCTGGGCCATTAACAGGGTGCCGGTGGAAAGCTGGACCCCCCGGACCACGGGTTTGGGGATGTATCGGCCGATGAAGGTGATGGCGTTGGTGCCGCCGATGATCAGCAGAATCACCCCCATCAAGACGGCGGACGCCATAACCTGGGAGGCGGTCATGGCCGTTGCGATGGCGTATGCGCCGATGACCTTCATGGGCTGAACCGGAACCGTGATGCCGTAATAGATTCCCGATAAAATATAATAAATTCCGATGGATAAAAGGAGCCCCATGGGGCTCAGACCGTTGATAAGGATCATGCCGATGGCAAGGGGAAGAAGGGTTCCCAGGTCACCCAGGGAACCGGCAATTTCCATCCGGTCGAACCGGTAGGGGGGGCTCATGAACAACCTCCTTGGGGTTTCAGTTCATTTGAAGAATTCAAGGCCAAGTCGGAATGGAATTTTTCCTCGAAATATTTAACTTCCTGGACCCGTTTCGGGTCGAGGAAGCGTTTGTACAAGGGGTCGGTGTCATCGACGGGGGTGTCCAGGAGTCCTTTTTCCAGCATCCATATGGCTTCGATGGACTTGTCGCACACCGGATAGCCTTTGTCGTCGAGCACGATGTCGGGCTCGAAGGAGATCTTGGAGATGTTGTTGATGTCCACGAGTTTGATGTCCCCCTGGGCGGTGACCAGAAGGTTGGCCACACCTGCAAAATCCGGGACGTAGCGGGTCTCTAAAATCATTTTTTTAGCGCCGTCGATGAACGCTTTGGCTTTTTTCTGAAATCTTTGGATCCGCTGACCGGTGGTCATTTCCGGTGCACGGCCGCTTCCCACCTTCATACGGGAGAAAAGGTCCGCCACCAGATTTTCATCAATGAGATCCCAGGGGTTCAGGACTTCGCCGTCCACGTACTCCTGGAGACCGCAGAGGATGATGTCCCGGGTATCGTCCCGGATGTAATCCACGAAAAATTCGTGGGATTTTGCATAGGAATCCTCCGGGAGATAGGTTTCGACGATTCTTAATTTTCTGATTTCGTCGAAGGCTTCTTCGAGGGAGTCGAATTTGGTTCTGAAAATTCTCAGCATTTTGATGGGCTCGGCCCAGGGGAAGCATCGGACTCCATCGATGAGCACCCCTTGGGTCTGTTTCAAAAAATCGTCGGGATTTAATACTTCCATGACGTGGGAGCGCAGCCCCTGCTTGTGGTATTGACGGAACACATAGGCCACGGACCTGCGGATAAAGTTCAATGCCGTGACGTCGTCGTGGGTGACCAGGGACTTGTGTCGGATGTCTTGTATCATTTTTCAGCATCCTACTGTTTCTTCGAGATACGGGCCGATCCTGTTTTTCCGATGTTACCCGAATGCGTATCACAATCGGCGGGTTCCTTCAAATGATAAGCGGGGGTGATTAAAATAAATTTCTTCTCCAACTGAGTTGGAGAAGAGGGTCCAAGGATTCCAGGGGTCAAGGATTCCAGGGTTTTTTCTCCCAAGGGAATCAGGGGCAAAGGGTTGGTCAGGGGTTTGGAGCGGTTTTATTGGCGGGGATGCGCAGGCGGCGGGACAGGTTTTCTGCCTGCGGAAGACCGCAGGCAGAAAACACGACGTCCGTGAAAGGTTACATGTCGAATTCCAGGGGCGTTACGGTTTTGACGAGTTCCAGACGGTGCATCTCGTCGATGACGCTCTGGGGAATCGATACATTGGTTTTGAGAAAAATGATGTTCATGGTGCCGCTTTCTTCCTGGCCCACCTGCATCTGATCGATATTGATTTTGTTCTGGCCCAGAAGGGTTGCGAAACTCCCGATGGCGCCGGGCTTGTCGAGGTTGTATATCAGAGAGATGTGGCCGTTGGGGATCAGCTCGAGCCGGAAATTGTTGATTTTTACGATTCTCAATTCGTTTTTTCCGAAAATGGTTCCGGACACCGTATTGGTGGATTCCGTGGTGACGACCTTCACGGTGATCAGGTTGATATACTCTCCGGAATTATCGCTGGTGGTCTCGGTGACCTTGATGCCCCGATCTTTGGCCAGGGCCTGGGCATTGACAAAGTTCACGTCATCTTTGACCACGTGTGCCAAAAGGCCTTTCAACACCGCGATAGAGACCGGAGACAGATCGAGATCCTTGAAATCGCCGGCATACTCGATGACCACCTCTTCGATGGCGGCTTTGCCGAGCTGGGCGTGGAGGCTTCCCATCTGGGTGGCCAGGGTCAACAGGGGTCCCAGTTTTTTGAGGAGGTCGCCGGTGACCGAGGGCACGTTGACGGCGTTGAGAATGGTACCGTTCTTCAGGTAATCGATGATCTGACCGGCCACATCCACGGCCACCTTGGTCTGGGCTTCCTGGGTTGAGGCGCCCAGGTGGGGTGTGCAGATGAGATGATCCAGTTCGAACAGCTGGCAAACCCCGGGAGGTTCGGTTTCGAAAACGTCCAGTGCCGCGCCGGCCACCTTGCCGGACTTCATGGCAGCATACAGATCCTTCTCGTCGACGATTCCGCCCCGGGCACAGTTTACGATCATTACGCCGTCTTTCATCTGATCCAGGGCCTCTTTGTTGATCAAACCGGTGGTGCTTTTCAGCTTCGGGACGTGCACGGTGATATAGTCGGATCTTCGGTAGAGATCTTCCAGGGAAGCACTCTCGAAGCCGGCTTTTTCAATCTGATCCGGGG
>JAHECI010000200.1 GCA_024641825.1 Desulfobacterales bacterium
TTTGGCCTTCTGATACAACGTATCGGTATCATGACAAGCGTATGATATTAACGGCGCCAGACACCGTGAAAGAAGCCTGGTCAGATAATTAATTCGATACAGGGTTGATTTGTCCGCCCTGAAACGAATTCCGCTGAATTCCGGTCTGACATCTTCGGCGCCGAGTTCAGATAGTTCATCCGCTCCGGCTTCTTTTAAACTGTCGGCTATCTGGGCAAAATAACGGCAATCCTTTTGATACTGATATACCGCCGCTTGCCGTTTTTCTCTTCTATGGCGTTTGACCCAATCGGCTGATACCATTTTTCACCGCTTTCGTTTCAATCGGAGCCGGAAAGAACGGTCGAAATTTGCTTGATCATTTCAAACCTTTTCAGTATTAGCTGTTTTTTTATGCAACTGCAAGGTAAACCGGAAGGGGGAAGCCTGTAAAATGGAAAAAAGTTATGTCATCTAAGCGTATCAGTACAGTTATTTATTTAGGTTCTTCTCCAACTAAATTGGTTAAAAACCTAAATTCATAATTATAAATAAATACAAACTGGTAAAACCGTTGACAGGTCTTATTTTATAAGCGTAGTATTTATAAAAAAATTGTCACCATTATATTCAAATTTTCAGGAGCCACATATGACTGAAAACGGAAAATTCAAGAAAAAACTCGAAGAAATCAATCGACTGGCCGATGCCATTGAACGTCAGCGATCAAACCTGCAAGAAACCGCGGCACTGGATGCCGGATTCCCTGTGAAAATCACCGGTATCGAGGTGGATCTGGCGGTGAACTATTTGCGAACCATAAATGAGGAAATCTCCTGGGTCGAAAGCGGCAAACCCTACGGCACGGTGGCCACCATATTTGCATACGACGCCCCGACAGTGGTGCTGGCCAAACTGGGCGGAGCATCCCTGCTGACGGGCAACCGCCTTCGGTTCGGCGTCTCATCCCAGACACCTCGAACGGCTGCGATTTTAGCTGAAATTTGCGAATCCTTTAAAACCATCGACCCCATGATCGGTATGGACAACCGGGAATTCGGTAAACGCTGTGTTGAGGACAAGGATGTCCGGGTCCTCTTTATTTCAGGGGCTTCAGCCGTAGGAGAAATCTACAGAAAACAGCATCGATCTTTTGACAAACTTTTTTTTGCCGGCCCCGGCGGCATGCCTGCAGCCATTGTGTTTGAAGATGCCGATGTCCAGGCGGCAGGCCGATTCATCGCCCGACGGGCATTTATCAACGCCGGCCAGTACTGCACCACCCTGAAAAAGGTTTATATTCACCGCACCATCTATGAGGCTGTTCGTAAAAGAATACTGGATACGGTTAAAGACATGAAAGCGGGAGATCCCTTTGATCCGGATATTGAAATCGGACCGATCCTGGTGGAACGCACCCGAAAAATTGTTGAAAATGCCCTTGAGAAATGCCAACCGGCAAAACTGATCACCGGATCCATCAACGAACATGTGATCCATCCGCTGGTCCTTGAAACCCAAAACATCCGGATTCCAGACCTTGAACTTTTCGGCCCGTTTCTTCTCTTAAAACCCTTTGACGACCCGGATCAAGCCGCCTCGGAACTGGTTCAGACCCGCTACGGCTTTCTGCTGGCCTTTTTCGGCTCACCCACGGAATCGATCAAAGCGCTCTTTCATTCAAACTTCGGCATGGTGCATGACAATCCGGATTTTACGTTCACGCCGCTGCGGCTTCCTTTTGGGGGAAAAAATGAAAGCGGCTGGATTCTGGAACGGAAAGGGGATGAGTATATCGAACGGGACGGGGCGTTTCTTTACAGCAGGGAATTGGTCTCCTTTTGACGGGTAGTGTCCATCCATAAATGGTTATTTTGCCCAATCTCCTCGCCTGCCCTGTGAAATGCGAAGCCTATTTCTCTGGGGTTATGCTCGAAAATTAATCCTCAGAATATCAACTTATATTCCTCTGGTTAATTTTCTCGCATGCCTTGATCTTGAACAAAACATCTCATTTATGGACGGACACTAAGATTTCAAGTACCTGAGCTTCAGCTTCATAATGCGTTCCAAAGATTTTATGCCCTTGGCTTTCATCGTTTGAGATCGTCCTTGAATATCCAGTATTTCCTTAAACGCATTTTCAATATTGGGTCCTGCGTGGCAGATCAGAGGTATGTCGATGTCCGCTGATAGAATCTGTTGGATGGCGGTGTTGAGATCATAATGCTTTGCAATGGCGCCCATGTCTAAATCGTCTGTCATGACAACGCCGTCATACCCCATTTGCTTTCGCAAAAGATCATCGGCAATGATCCTGGACAGGCTGGCCGGCCAATCCGGATCGATCCCTGTATATCGAATATGCGACAGCATGATTCCAGCCACGTCATGCTCAATGGCGGTCTTAAAGGGAAAAAGGTCGAACCCTTGCATGGCATCCACATCGATATCCAGATCCGGCAATTCAAAATGGGAATCAAGCACGGTCCGGCCGATGCCCGGAAAATGTTTGGCCACGGCCATGATGTTTTCAGCCTGAAGATGTTCGATCACCACCCTTCCCTGCTCAGACACCCAGCCCGGATCGGGACCGAATACCCTATCATCCATAACACTGTTAATGCCTTCCGGCGCGACATCCAACACCGGCGCCATATTCATGTTGATTCCCACTTCTGAAAGTTCCTTTGCCGTTGTTCTGGCAAAAAAGACGGCATCTTCAGGCCCTTTCATCTTTGGATTGCCCGGAAACTGTGTAAACGGTTCTTTGAGCCGGGCCACCTGGCCGCCCTCCTGATCGATGGCGATCAAGAGTGGCGGCTGTTCACAGGACCGGGCATACGATTGCATGGAAAAGCAGAGATCTTTGATCTGGTCCGGGTCTATAAGATTTCTGGAAAAGAGGATGATGCCGCCCACCTTCAGCGTATCGATAAGAAATTCGAGTTCAGCATTCAGTTCGGTGCCGTCAAACCCCACCATCAAACGCTGTCCGGCCAATTGCTTGTCTGAAAAATCTGTAATGTCCATATTAATCCTTTCCTAAACAAAGCGTTTCAAATAGTGACAGGAGTATAAAAAATAATAACTACTAATAAATATACATTGCAAAAGTCGTTAAGGGGTCTAATCTAATCTGTTCATTTACTTAAGAAAAAAAATGTCACCATTTGAAACCCTTCGGGCTTGAAGATTTAACCGGATCTGCTGTGTTGCAGGGCGCTTGCGGTAGCCGACTACAGCGGTACCCCCTGCGCCTTTCAGTCCCGGCAAACTCGACAATCGCTAAATTTAGGAACTAAAAAACCACGATAGTTTTTGATTCAATACCTGAATTTTGCACGCACCGGAGGCTTTTATATGCAAGGCACTTAAGGGTGAAGCCATAGTCTGCTATTGCGAGCCCTTAATAACGCTGCAGATGAAAGCCTCCGGTGCGTGCAAGATTCAGGTAAATGCCATCCCCACCCACCCCTTTTCACTAGCCTTCCATGTGCACTGAAAGCCGTTTTGCGCAAAAGTGTCCAAGAGATCCTCAACTTCTTCTGTTTTGATCCCCGACACCACCACCGCACCTTTTTTTTGCGTTATCCCGGCCATATGCGGACAAAGTCGCATTAGGGTGGGATACCGAAGGTTGGCCGTGATCAGAGAATAGGTTTCTTTGATGTCTTCGACCCTGGTATTCAGGATGTTGATTCGATGTTCAAGGCCGTTTAGTTTGATGTTTTTTTGTGCTTCAGCTCTTGCACAGGCATCGATATCGATGCCGACAGCATGCTGTATCCCCATCAACACAGCAGCAATGGCCAGAATACCGGACCCGGTGCCAATATCCAGGGCCCGAGAATTGTCGGCCTTTAGAATGTCATGATTTCCTGATAATGCTTTTTCTACCCCCTGAATGGCCAATCGCGTTGAGGGGTGATCCCCGAATCCGAATGAAACTCCTTTTAAAATATCGATAACGATGTCATAAGACGCAGGTTCATAAACCATGTCCGGCGGTTTCAGAACGACCCGCCTTGAAACGCGTGTTGGCTTCTCATAGGATTTTTCGAGAAAAGAACAACCGAATTGGTAGGTGTATGTGAGTTCCCGGCTTAAAACCAGATCACTGATGACGGTTTTCAAGGCTTTTTCATCTACATTTATTTTTACGGAAAGCCGCTTTCTGAGTTCACCGGGTGTTAACCTGCGACTCGAAGCTTCGACGATGGCCAGAACTTTTCGACGGATATCCTCATTGTCTTTGCTTGGCTTTCGGGTGGTTTTGACAGGTACGATCATCGGCCCTTCATTTTTTTGCCCAGTTGGTATTTTCTAACGGCCCGGTTATGGTCTCTGAAGTTGGTTGAAAAATGGTGCGTTCGGTCATTTCTTGAAACAAAGTAGAGAAACTTTGTGTCTGCCGGGTAAAGGGCGGCTTCAATGGCTTTGACGCCGGTGTTTGAAATCGGCCCGGGCGGAAGTCCTTTTATGGTGTACGTGTTATACCGTGTCGGACTGGCCAAATCTTTTCGGGTGATGTTGCCGTTAAAGTCCCCCATGCCGTAAATCACCGTAGGATCGCTCTCCAGACGCATGTTTCGTTTTAACCGATTATGGAAAACAGAGGAAATAATGGGACGCTCATCGGCAACAGCGGTCTCCTTTTCGATGATCGATGCCAGCGTAATTACCTGGTGTATCGTCATTCCAAGAATTTTGGTTTGTTCTTCCCACTCCGGTTTGAAAACCGACCAGAATCGCTTGACCATCGTGGTTATAATGTTTTCAGGTGTAACACCCCTTGGGAAATAATACGTGTCCGGAAAAAGATATCCTTCAAAGGTTTGGGCATCAACCCCATTGGCATTCAAAAGATCAGGATCGGTTGTGGCCTTTAAAAAATCGGCTTCAGAAGCGAGTCCTGCGGTTTCAACTGCCTGGGCAACCTGTCTTAGGGTATACCCTTCAGGGATGGTCAGCCGGTGAAGGTAAACCTTCCCATCCACCATGGTTTCGAGTATTTTTTTCGGCGTCATGGCAGAGGAAAGCATATATTCTCCGGCCTTGATGCGTTTGTCATACCCTTTAATGCGGGCAAACAACCTGAATTTAACCGGATGAAGGATCATTCCTTTTTGATGAAGCAACGTGGAAATCGCTTTGAATCCCTGGCCGGATTGAACGACAACCACCTGCTCAACGGGTGCCGTATTTTGTGGTTTTTGGGCATAGCTGACAATATTCAGATAAACCCCAGCCGCACCTATGAAAACAAAAATCAGAATAAGTAAAATGGCAATGCCCAGTTTCTTCAATTAAACATGCTCTCCCGGCAAAAGTTTTTTAATTTTATTATATTCTGTCATGAATTGTCAAAGAAGTTATGATCATTGTTGATTGATGGCTGAAAATTTAATAGTGGATTTTTCCAAATTGCTTGATTTTATAACCCAGATGTTTATGATTTGAGGATTGATACTGTTTGAATGAAAGGTTTCTCACCTAACATGAATCTGAAGAAAAATACAACCGAAGAATATCAGGGATTTGAACAGGGACCTATCCGGCCGCCCAGTGAAGCATACAGCCTCCTTGTCCGTGTGACCCGAAACTGTCCCTGGAATCACTGTACGTTCTGCCCGGTCTACAAGGATACCCGATTCTCCATCCGTCCGAAGGATCATGTGATAAAAGATATCGATTCGGTGTATCGAGGTGTTAAGATCATTCAAAAGACCGCCCAGGAAGAAGGAAAAGTTCCTTTGGCAGAAATTCGAAAAGCTGCCGGGAATAGTAATTATTTGGATCCCCGTGCTTTTAACGCGGCCTTGAATTGGGTTTCCGGTGGAATGCGTTCGGTGTTTATCCAGGATGCAAACAGCCTGATTATCGAGCCTTCAGACTTTGTGGAGATTCTGACACATCTTAAAATGCGCTTTCCATGGGTCGAACGAATCACATCCTATGCACGGTCTCACACCATTGCACGAATCAGCGATGACAACCTGAAAGCCATCAGAGACGCCGGTTTAAACCGAATTCACATCGGCCTTGAATCCGGTTCGGACAAGGTGTTAAAGATGACTAAAAAAGGGGTCTTCAAAGAGACTCACATTAAGGCCGGGCTCAAGGTTAAAAAAGCCGGAATGGAACTGTCGGAGTATGTCATGCCGGGCCTCGGTGGCAAAGCATATTCAAATGAACA
>JAHECI010000201.1 GCA_024641825.1 Desulfobacterales bacterium
CCGAATTAAATTATGATGTAAAACATCCATCGGATATGTTTTTGACGAATGGTTCTTTATAACTCTGGCACGGCTCGGGCTTACGGGTGCTTAAGCACAAGTTCCAGTCGGTTGGAAAGAGATATGCGCCGTCGTGGAGCGTTCTCTCTCTATTGGGATTCAAATGCGTTTGCCCGGATCTTTATCAAGATGATTTTAACGGTTGCGGATCGTTATGCTTCATTGTACTTTGATTTCCATAAAAGTGCCATGGAAATCGAAAATGAATTTTATATTAAACAACTCAAATAGAACGATCTCAAGAGGATAGGAGGATTTTCGCCATGACTCAGCGAGAGATGCACATCGAAACCAAAGTGATCCATGCCGGTGAACCGGAACCCCGGGTCGGCGGGGCGGTCACCCTGCCGATTTTCCAGTCATCGACCTTTGAATATACCGGTCAGGACAATTACGACGCGTTGAAATATATTCGCATGAACAACACCCCCAACCATATTGCCCTGCACCAGAAGCTTTCGGCACTGGAAAACGCTGAGGCCGGACTGGTCACCGCCAGTGGTATGGCCGCCATCACAACGACGTTTTTGGCGCTCCTGTCCCCTGGAGACCATTTTCTGGCACAGGACTGCTTGTATGGCGGCACCTTCGATTTTATCAACTCGGATTTTCGCCCTTTAGGGGTGACCTTTGATTTCATCGATGGCAACAGCGCTGGCACTTGGGAAAAACACTTAAAACCCAACACCCGAGCCATCTATGTGGAAACGATTACCAATCCGCTCATGGGGGTGGCCGATCTTAAAAAGGTGGTGGCGTTCGCCCGAGCCCACGGACTGATCTCCATGATCGACAACACCTTTGCCAGCCCCATCAATTTCCGACCGGCCGAGTGGGAATTCGATCTATCGCTGCACAGCTGCACCAAATATCTCAACGGCCACTCTGATATTGTGGCTGGCGCAGTGGTTGGGCGGGCAGCCTTGATTCGAAAGATTGCTCACAAGCTCATCCACCTGGGCGGCACGCTGGATCCCCACGCCTGTTTCCTTCTACATCGGGGTCTAAAAACACTGGGGGTGCGGATGAAACAACAAAATGCAAGTGCACTGGAGATCGCAAGATTTCTCTCGGCTCATTCTGCCGTGGAGACGGTCAATTATCCGGGATTGGAAACCTATAAAGGATACCCCGTCGCCCGGGAATTGCTCGACGGTTTCAGCGGGATGTTAAGTTTTGAAATCAAGGGGGACGTGGCAACCGCCGATCGGTTTATCGCCAACACCCGCCTCCCTGTCAGCGCACCGAGTCTCGGCGGTGTTGAAACGTTGATCACCCGGCCGGCCATCACTTCCCACTCCGGAATGTCAGCCGCAGAACGCAGCGCCGCCGGGATTTCCGATCGCCTGATTCGCCTCTCTGTTGGGCTGGAAGCCACCGAGGATCTGGTGGAAGATTTCGATCAGGCGCTGCATCGCCTATGATGAACCGACCGGAGCCACCTGAAAATTACCCAAGACTTTCTATACATAGGTAACCCGCAGGTGGTATGGCTTGTCTGTTTATTTATTCTTTAGAATTCTCTAGTGCCCTGGCGCACTTTTCGATAACTCGGGTTAAAGTTGAATTTCAAATGCCCTCTCGCCGTGCAGCGAACTGTCCAGTCCCTGTATCTCTTCTTCTTTTTCAACCCGAAGACCACCGGTAATAAAACGGGTGATATAAACGACAATCACCGTCCCGACCGTTGTAAAGACGATGGTTGCCAAAATAGAAACAGCTTGAATCCAGAGCTGCTTCGGATTGCCGTACAATAGTCCTTTTGCCCCTTCTGTAATGGACGGGTTTGCAAAAATACCGGTGGCCAGGGCTCCCCACATACCGCAAACCCCATGGACACCGAAGGCATCCAGAGAATCATCATAACCGATCTTATTTTTAAGAACCGCGACACTGTAAAATCCGACAATTCCGGCCACAAGCCCGATAATCAGCGATGCCTGAAGATTTACAAACCCGGCCGCCGGCGTTATGGCGACCAGTCCTGAAACAATACCCGATGCGAGTCCCAGGACCGTCGGCTTTTTGTTGACCGCCCATTCGGCGAACATCCATGCCAACCCCCCTGTGGCCGCAGAGGTATTGGTCACCAGAAATGCCGATCCGGCGATCCCATCGGCAGCCAGTTCACTCCCGGCGTTGAACCCGAACCAACCGAACCACAGCAGCGCCGCTCCCAGGCTTGTCAGTGCGATACTCGATGGGAACATGGCCTCCTTGCCGAAGCCGATCCGTTTACCCAATATCAGCGCCAGTACAAGCCCGGCAACCCCTGCGTTAATGTGGACCACGGTACCGCCTGCAAAATCCAGGGCGCCCATCTCCCCCATCCATCCGCCACCCCATACCCAATGCGCAATCGGAGAATAAATGAAGGTGATCCAGAGAACGGTGAATACAATCCATGACGAGAACTTCATTCGGTCGACCACGGAACCTAAAACCAGGGCAACGGTAATGCAGGCAAAGGTCATCTGAAAAAGGACGAACACATACGTGGGGATCGTTCCGGAAACGCTGCTTACATGGATGCCGGAAAGAAAAAAATGATTCAGCCCCCCTATGATACCGGACTTTGTGGAACCGAAAGCAAGGGTGTATCCCCACATCATCCAGACGACACTCGAAAGGCAATACGCCACGAAGGTCATTGCCAGGGTATTCAGAAGATTTTTATACCTCGACATCCCGCCGTAAAAAAGTGCAAGACCGGCCGGTGTCATCATCATGACCAGCGCGGTGGAAACCATGACCCACGCCGTATCACCGGAATCAATAACATTTTCTCCTGCAAATACTGAAGACACCGGAAGAAAAAAGAAGATGGAAATAAGAATCATTTTTTTAAATTTCATTATACGCTCCCTGCACATTTAACCCCCTGTTCATCGTTTCTGTTCCTCGCCGAATTCTGCCTCAAACTAAACCCCTTTAACGCAAAGGGTGTGCCACATGCGCATTCCCTGACGATGTTTCTTTAACAACAAATTGTAATCACAAAGAAAAATTAATTATTAAAGATTGTATCTTTTGTTTGCACACCTCTGCTTTTAAGTTTTTTTTAACAATATTGTATTTAATTCATGTAGATTTAACAAATATGTAATTTTTTAAAGATTCAGCTTCAGGGGAGGGTGGCCATTTATAAGCATTGACTTTTGTGCTAAAAATAATGCATCTTTTTCCAAAAGAAGCGAATCATTCACTCTTGGACTTGAAAAGGGTTTTCAATAAGAGATTTAAAATGTTCAAACTGAAATGTTCACAAGCCATTTGGCAATGCACCACCCTGATCGTTTTTGCTTCCTTGGTGGCGATTTCCATCAATTATTTGCGAAACGATCGTTTGCAGCTCTTCGGCGACGGGTTCCCTGCCGCCCGGCTCATGGACCCCTCCGGCAAACAGCTCGATATATCTTTGTCTGAAGCAAAAAAGTTGTTTTTACAGCGGTCTGTTGTTTTCATCGACGCCCGCCCCCAGGACGATTATAAAAAAGGACACATCAAAGGGGCACTGGGTCTCCCATGGAAGGAGGTCGACCGGAACTTCATGGGGGTGACAGAGGATATTTCTCCGGATACACCGATCATTACCTATTGTGACGGAGAAATCTGCGAATTGAGCCACAACCTGGCAATCTTTCTGCGCGATATGGGCTTTCGTAATGTCAGAATACTGATAAACGGATGGGCCCTATGGAAAGAAGAGGGTCTTCCCATAGAATCCGGCAGTTCAACTGCCGGACAAGGCTAACGACCGTTGAATATTTTCAATGGACATCCATAGTAGGGCCAAGAGAAAAAATGGATAAAAAAAGAAAAAACCTTTCTCGTTTTCCATACTTTGCCGCACGGTGGATTCTGGGAGGGGTGTTTATATATGCCAGTTATGACAAGATCTTGCACCCGGCTGCATTTTCTAAAATCATCTATAACTACCAGATTTTACCGGATGTTCTCATAAATTTGACGGCGCTGGTCCTGCCCATGCTCGAGCTTATAATGGGAATCTTTTTTTGGATCGGGTTCTGGATGCCGGGTACGGTAATGCTGAGCAATATCCTGCTGGGATCGTATATGGGGGCATTGACCTTTAATCTGGCACGGGGCCTCGATATCAATTGCGGGTGTTTTTCTACATCTTCGGGGAGTGCCATTAACGTCGAAACTATTTTATGGGATGCAGCTTTTTTTGCACTTTCAGTCTATCTGACCGTTGTTGTTTTCGGGCAGGAAAACGGCCGTGTACCCAAGCAGGTCCATGGGTAGATTCCCAAAGGAACGGTCAAGACTTTTTCCGCGGAATCATCGTCCCGAGCCTTGTTCGAACAGGGATATTCCATCCATGATTTTTTCACCTGTGATACAGACTCTCAAAAACCTTCCAGAAGTCCGGAAACGATTTTTCAACGCACGTTTCATCCCGGATAACGATACCGGGGGTTTTTAGGCCGGCAAGTGCAAAACTCATGGCCATGCGATGATCCCCGTAGGTATCGATTTCAGCACCATGGGAGCGGCCGCCTTTGATTTCCATCCCGGTTTCGCTGCAGCGTGCGTCAATGCCGATCTTTGAAAGCTCTTTTACAACAGATCCCAAACGATCGCTCTCTTTGGCTTTCAGGTGCGCCACATTTTCGATGACCGTGGTTCCTTCTGCAAAGGCCGCAACAACGGCCAGGGTGGGAACCATATCCGGCATATCGGACATATCCGCCGTAATCGCCGAAAGGGATCTGCCCGAGACGGTAATGCCGTCCGCCCCATGCTCGATGTTACACCCCATTTTTTCGAGAAGCTCGGTAAAACGAACATCACCTTGTCGGGATTTTGTGGTGGTTCCCTTTACTTTGATATCCGTGCCGGATATTGCGGCAGCCGCCCAGAAATATCCGGCCTGAGAGCAGTCCGGTTCCACTTCATAGGATCCTGCTCGGTAGATCTGTCCCCCGGCGACACTGAAATACTCATAACCATCCCGTCGGACTTCAATGCCGAGTTCTTCCATGACATCCACCGTCATATCCACATAAGGTCTGGATACGGGCCCTTGGACGACATTTATTTCAACCCCGCGGGTTGTGTAAGGCGCTATCAGAAGCAACGCAGAAAGGAACTGGCTGCTGACGCCGCACTTCAGTGCAACACCGCCGCCCAAGACTTTACCCCCTTTGACTTCAACAGGCGGACATCCATTGGCCTTTACCGACCGTGCGTCCACTCCCATCTGAACAAGACCGTCCAACAAATCCTGGATGGGCCGCTCTCCCATCCGCCGGGTCCCCGTAAGGGTGTAAACCCCTTTTCCCAGAGCTGCCACGGCGGTTAAAAGGCGTACTGAAGTTCCGGAATTTCCAAGATAGACAGGATCGATACAGGGCTTAAACATCCCCTTTGTACCGTGCACCACAAAACGATCCTCCTTTACATGGATATCGATGCCCATCTGCCTTAAAGCACCCAGGGTTAGGAGGGTATCTTCGCTTTTAAGCCCGTTGTATATGGTGCAAATCCCGTCGCACAGGGCTGCAGAGATGAGTATCCGGTGCGTATAGCTCTTTGAACCCGGAACAATGACTTCACGGTTATGAATTTTCTCTGATTTTATCTTAATCATCGAATGGGTACCCGTTATTTTTCCGTGATGGACTCTTCTATCTTGATACCGAAATGCCGTCCGCCCGCTTCCATGGCCACCAACACCTTGTCGCCGGGAACAAGGTTCACAACCGACACGGCATTGCCTTCGGGATCGGTGAGCCGGATGGTTTCTGCGTTTTGAACAATGGTTGCAATCTCTTGGCCGTCAAAGACTGCTTTAATCAGCATCAGTGGACGTTTCTCGATCTTTAAACGACCCACGATTCCGGTTGACGTATTCCCTTTAAAGTCAACGATCAACACTTGATCCCCGGCCGAAAGCTCTGAAAGATACCTCGTTTTTCCCCCTGGAATTCGGGTGTATGAATGCACCGGACCTGCATTGACCCTGAAGGGCCTTGGAGAAACATACGGATTTGAAATGCTTTCGGAATGAATTAAAAACAGGGCACTGCTGCTGTTTCCCACCAGCATCCCCTGCCCCATGCCCATGGACGTGCAGGTATCCACACA
>JAHECI010000202.1 GCA_024641825.1 Desulfobacterales bacterium
CCCCCACAGTTCTTTAGGTTTGGAGACACCGGAACACATCCATCGGATGGCTGCATAAAAGCAATTATTAATGGGGGTGAAAAACTCATTAAAAGTGACAACTTTTAATCAGGACTTGACCGTCAAAAAAGCGCTTGATAAAGGCCATATGAACCTAGAAAAAGATACGTATAAAGATTTTAAAAGCCTATCAACCGTTGAAAAGGAAGGGATAGATTTTCAAATTCGGTTCAATAAAATAAAATCTCCAATAGCCATCATTGCACCCCACGGCGGATCCATTGAACCCGGCACTTCTGAAATCGCCAAAGCTATTGCGGGAGATGATTTTGCATGCTATTCATTTGAGGGCATCAAACCCAAAGAAAACAAAAAATATTTGCATATCACCAGTACAAATTTTGACGAACCCCAAGGGGTTGAAATATGCAGTAGCTCCCATATGGTACTGGCTGTGCACGGTGCCGGAGAAAATGACCATTTCGTCTACGTGGGCGGGCGAAATGACGACTTAAAAAATAGAATCATCGAAAAACTTAAACATGACGGTTTCAATGCAAAAGAAGACGCAACAGATCATTCAGGTCGAGATCCCAAAAATATCTGTAACACGTGTCAGTCAACGAAAGGGTTACAGTTGGAAATATCCGAAGGACTTCGGAAAGAAATGTTTACGGGATTGAACCCTGAAAATCTAAAATCGACCACCGAAGTATTCGATAAATTCGTAGATTCCATACGGTTTTTTTTACATGAAAATGCGGCCAAGGACAATTCTCGAGCTTGACAAAAAACCCGTATGCTACCGGAACGCCACGAAATTATTTGTTTCAACATTTAATCCGATATATGATATACTCCTGCCAAGACCTGAAATTTTCCCATAGATGCTCACCGGGTATATGGAGAACATTTTTAGGAGGATAATACGCCGAAAATGCACTCTCTTTTCAACAGTTTGTCAAATTATTTAGGTTCAATAATACTATTTAGATACCTCAAAAAAAGGAGAAAATTATGAAATTACCTGAATACGTTACCATTGAAGAGGTAAAAAAAGTTTGCAAAGCAACCGGGTTGAGCGATTGGTCTGAAAAAATCGAGCCGATTGTTTCGGACGAAGAAGCCGCCACGATCCTTAAAATTGTAAATACAAAATCAATGGATATTCCCCTGGAGGAGTTCCGAAAAGGTTTGGAGGTGGAGCTTGAACACGGCACCCGATTTGAGGATGCCAATGTCACAAACAATCATCCCCTCTTAACGGGCAAAATTGTCATCGCCCATCTTAAAGAAACCATGGATTACTATCTCAGAATTGATGTCGCTGAAATTGAAGGCGATTTGTTGAAGGCTCTCTTGTCTAAAAATATCGAGAAAATAGAAGCAAAGTATAAAAAACTCATCGAAGCTCAGAAGTCACTGAATCAAGCCGTTGAAAGTCAGTTGAAGGAAGGGGCGAAATAGGGACCGTACATACGTTCATACGTCAACATGTATACGGCTTCCTGGAATTGCCCTGGGGGGATATAACCAAAGCCGAATCCTCTGTGTCCGAATTTTTTTCCTGTGGGATAATAAGAAGGAAGGAGGCGTACCATGGAAAATCCGCAAATTTCCAGAAAAACTTCAATCGGTTTGACAAAGATGTATCGGAAGAAGTTAAAAAGATCGCCATACAGGCATAGGAGTTGAGGTCCCCTTCCCATGAGTTTAAAAAGTCTATGGACGGCCTTCTATCAGCGACGGGTCGACGGTGATGGCCAGGGATCGCTGGATCATGAAAAAGAGGCCGCCATACTCGATGAAATAGAAAAGATCGTACGGGAAACCGATTCAACGATTTTACCGCTCAACAGATTCCGAAAAAGGATTCTTCCCTCAGTCCGGAACGCCCTAGAATACATTTCCGGGCTTATTCCTCAAGTCCCGGGACCCGTGGATCTCGACCCCGGCCGTTGGGACAAGGACCCGCTTCTCAGAGCCATGTTCATAAGTCGTGAGGAGCTGATGGACATGCTACAATCCAGCAAAGCACTCAAGAACTTTTTCCGGCACACCAATGCATCCCAGGCTTTTGCCATGCTGGTCGCTGACCAAAAGGAAAAAATTTTTTTCGGAACCCAGAAAGACGGTGAAATTTTCCGCAGGGATGTGCCCCAGAAAGCGGTCTTTTTCGAGAATTTCAAGGTGTTCGCTCCGGCCCTTGAACTGGCTGAAACCCACCTGCAGGTTCAGCACCTTGCGTTGGTCACCCTGTTCAGACAGGCGTTTGAAAAAATTACCGATCTTGAGTCCTGGAAGAACGAATTGGAAAAACAGAAAGATTTGCTGGAATTCAAGCTCCGGCGATCCCACAATTCTGAACCGGTGACCGAGTTAAATCCCGCAGACGCGCCGGACAATCAGACGCAAAAGACCCTTCAGGTACTCAGCGACATCAACAGGAAGCTAAAAGAAATAAAAGCCGAACTCGATACGCCCGAACACCGCCTTTCACACCTGTGCTCCGTATTAAAAAGCCCGGGTCAGAACCTGGAGCTAAAGACCGTTTCTCTTAAGCTGAGCCGGATGGGCGTCCGGTTGGAATCCTCTTCCACAGAGCCGGCCAATGAATTCAACGTGGCGGAATTGGCGCTGGGTCAGGATCTGAAACACGCGGTGGTATGGGTCAGAGCAGAGGCAAAATATTTTTTAGGATCGCTGTAATATTAAACCAGACACCTTATACCCTGATTGATCGCAAACAAAATGGGGAAGATGCATGTGGATCATCGGTGTGGCGGTGAAATTGAAATTCACCGTCTATTTATGACGTTAGCCGCAACCGCCGGATTTTTTGGCAACACGGCCGATGGGTTTGACTTTTTTAACGTATTTTCTTGGGGGAATTGATTTGGGGTCCGGATCTGCCCCCGGGTGTTTTGAACCCAGGGCAAACGTAAACCGGTGGCGGAAAATATCATTGCCGGGCAGGTCCGGCTGGGCCAACATTTTTTCTCCCCTTTGTCCGGGGGCATCCCCGTAAAGATCCAGCCAGAAATTGATGCCGCCGGCAAGTACATACACGTTATTCACCCCTTGAACAGACAAGCGTTTCCAGGCCTCAACCGCTCGTTTCTCATCGTTGCCCACCAATACGATCACGGTCTGTTTTGGCAGCCCTTTGACCCATTTGGGATTTTCCATCTGCTCGAAAGTGACCCGCCGGGCATCGACGATGTGAAACAGATTGTAGTCCGCCTCGTCCCTGACATCCATAATCTGAAGGGCGGTGTTGAAATTATATATCAAGTCGACCAGTTCGGCAGGATCGATCTGTACGGAGCGGGCCGCCAGCCCGGCGTTCAATTCGATATCCACATCGGCCAGCCGGGCATCCAGTGACGGCTGTCGCATCACCAGCAAGCCGGCTGCAGCCAAAACCGCCACAAGAGCGCCGACAATCTTTGTGCGATTCATGGATTTCCCCCCGACGGTTTGGCGGCAAAATAGGCCTCGACCTTTTCGGCGGCCCAGAACATTCCCAGGGCCATCAGGACCACGCCGAACACGACAACCCCCGCACTGACGCCGAAAAAATCCTGGAGAGTTACATCACCGTAGAACCCGGAGGTGTCCCAGAATGTACGGTAAAAACCGATGGTTTCTCCGAAAAAAAACATTCCGATACTGAGTCCCAGAACAAAAAAAAGCCCGTCCAGCTTTAAGGTGGACATGGACACCAGGGCCGTCCCGGGGCAATACCCGCCGATAACAAAACCGAATCCAAAAACAACCCCGCCGATGATTGCGGTCCAAAAATAGGTGGGGTTGACGTAAACCCTTCCGTAATCAAGGAAACCGAGGGCATCCGACCAAAAAAGCAGCAGCATCGCCGTAACGATGGCGGTGAACATCACCTTGAACACCCGCATGTCGCGCAAATAGAACTGGGCAGCCAGGTTGCGGCTGTCACCGAAACCGGCGCGCTCCAAAGCGAATCCAAAACCGATCCCGGTGACAACGTAAAAAAAGTTGAGCCAATAATGACCTAAAGACAAATTGATGTCAAACGGTGCCATAACCTTTTCCTTTAGTTCCACAGTTTTCTGACAAAATAGGCCAGCAGGTAGGCCCCGGCAAAAACCGCGAGCATAAACGCCCAGCTGCCGGCGGACAGGACAGCCCCCCCGGACAAGGCCTGGCTGGAGGTACACCCCCGGGCAATCCGCACACCATACCCTGCAATCATTCCGCCGAAAAGGGCCGCAGCCCAGCGCGCCGGGTTGCTGATTTTCGGACCTTTAAACGTTTCAATCCGAAGCCGTCCGGCAAGGGTGCCGGATATAAACCCGCCGATGATAATCCCGATAACTTCAAAAACCAGCCAGGTGTCCAGGGGATGAGCGCTGTCACGCATCAGGCCCACCAGATACGCATTTTTTTCCGTGTGCGCCGGTACGACCGTATCCGTCACTGCACCGGTAATTTTGGCGATACCGCCGGATGCCCCCAATCCGTGTCCGAAAACCACATAGGAGATAAACAAAACAACACCTAAAAATATGCCGGCGACATACGGGTTAAGATACGGCTCAGGTTTTTTTTTCATCTAAAATCTCCAGGGGTTCATTGTTTTCGATATATTCATATCCGGTAATCATCGAGACCAGACTGGAAAACGGCGTGTGCCCGGTGGTCGTCATATAAACATGAACAATTAAAAAGGCCAAAAACAGCCAGGCGCCAAACCGGTGGATGGGACCGAGAACGCTGAGTCCGCCGAACATCTCGGCATACACGGGGGTGATTTTCATGCTCCACTTGAGAAGCCCCGTGAGGGTCATCAGGGGCAATAGCCCGTTCAAAATGATGAAATATGTGATTTTTTGAAGGGGCAGGAGGCGCTTTTCCGGTGTTTTGTCAAATGGATGGGGATCGCCCCGAAAGATGCCGTAGAAATAATAGCCGGCGTGGGTGAATCCCAGTGGTGAAAAATCTTCCAGCTCCGGAACGTATCGCTTCAATAAGCCCCCGGCCAGGTTATAAAAAAGCGCCAGAAAGGCATTGACCACCAGTATCATTCCGACGATATTGTGCACAGACACGGCTGTTTTGAAATCGATGATGTCAAATCGACTGAAAAAACTGATTTCAAAGCCGGTGAACAAAAGGGTCAAAACGCAGCCCGCCTGGAGCCAGTGCCAGATACGTTCGTAAATTGTATAAAAATAAACCTTTTTTTTCATTTGGGTCCGCTTCTTTTCCGTTTTTTGGCTGATGCGATTCTCAACCCTGCGTGCAGGCCGACGCCGGCAATGGAACCGACCACCATCAAGATGCCGATGATATCGAGCCACTGGGGACGCAGGGTCCCATGAATGTAAAGTTCTCTCGGATCAAGGGCCGGTCGGAAAGTGAGTTCGGATTCTTGGCCCCGATACAATCCCCCGATAAATTTTGTATTCGAATCCCTCACCGGTTCGGGCATAACATCTCCCGGCACAAAAGAAGCCAGTTCAATTTCACGGTTTATTCTGGACTTTTTACTGTGACAGGAACGGCAATCCTGCATGGCAAAAGCACCTTTGGCAACGCCGTGGCTGTGGGTGTATGGTTGAATTTCCCCTTTTATTCTCGGATTGACCACACCCACCTGCCCGAGGCGCAGGGCCACGGCAAAGACTTTCTCCGCCGTATCCAGGCGGCGTTCCGCCACAGACAGATCTCCATTGTCATCCACATCCAAGGCTTTAAGGACGTCCGGGTGATAGGCACCTTCGGGCGTTAAAAAGGCTTTTTTAATGTCCATCCGCCGCACCGGGCGTTGGGGATTGCCCTCCACCCAAAACCAGGAAACGATAATGTTGTTCGGTCCCAGACGGTATTGGCCGTCCGATTCCTCATGGAGGAGCATCACCGGCAAGTATCCTTCTATCCGGGAAGCAGGGTCGTTGACCGGACCGTCAACGCCACGGTGTTCCACCGTCGGCTCTCCGTTGAGGTTGATGACCGTCCAATCCGTCACCCGGCGGGCCGGTGCATAAACTTGGGGTATGTGGCAGGCCGGGCAGCTCAGTTTTTCAAAGTGAAGGAGCTTATAGGGCAAAAAGTCATGGACGGCCTCGGCATTGTGGCAATCCCGGCAGTTTCTCATGCTGCCGTCCAGCCGT
>JAHECI010000012.1 GCA_024641825.1 Desulfobacterales bacterium
AACATGGCAACAAGGATGGACATGAGCAGGGAAAAGGATATGGTCAGTGCCAGTTGAACAAAAAATTTTCCGGCCAGCCCTTTGACAAACATGATGGGAAGAAAGACGATAATATGCGCCAGTGTGGACGCCAAAATGGGGTTTTGCATCTCGTCGGCCCCGGCAATCACCGCTCGCTCGATATCCGGCATATTCTGGCGATGCCGGTGAATATTTTCCAGGATGACGATACCGTTGTCCACGAGCAGACCGACGCCCAACGCCAGACCGCCCAGGGACATGATGTTCAAGCTGATGCCTGCGGAATACATCAAGACAAAGGCCCCCAGCACGGATATGGGAATGGCCGTGGTAATGATCAAAGCACTCTGGAAACTCCTGAGAAAGAGAAGAAGGACCAAAAAGGCCAGGAGCCCGCCGAGAATTCCCGCCCATTGGAGATCGGAAATTGCGTTTTTAATAAAGGTCGCTTGATTGAAAACCGTGAAGATTTGGACATCGGGTTTGAGAGCTGCCTGCAAGCTGTCGATTTCCCGGGTTAATCGATCGGCCACCTCCACGGTATTGCTGTCCGCCTGCTTAAAGATGGATATGCCGATGCTCGGCGTGTCGTTTATGGTGAAAGCCGTCTGTTTTTCCTTGAATGTATCGATGATTTTGGCAACATCCCGGATGAAAATGGGAACTTTTTGCGGGGTGCGAATGAGAACGACATTTTCCAAATCATTCAGGGTGTCGAACTGGCCGATGGTTCGGATTCGGATTTCGTTTTTGGCCTTTTCGATTTTACCGCCTGGAAAGTTAAAATTGGCCTCTTTCAACTTCTCGACGACTTTGGAGATGGGAATATTGTGGGCAAACAGGCGACCCTGATCCACGGCCACCAGGATTTCTCTTTCCACCGCACCGCTGATTCTCGCCAGGGCGACCCCGGGTATCCGCTCGAGCTTCTGTTTGATTTTATCGGAAGCAATCCGGGTCATTTCAATGAGGTTGGATGAACCGGAGACTCCAAGGGTCATGATGGGAATCGAAGACGGATCGAATTTGACAATGATAGGGTTTCCCACATCCCTGGGAAGTGACCCCTTGACCACATCTATTTTTTCCCTGACATCCAGGGCAGACACATTGGTGTCAACATCCCATTCAAAATCGAGGGTGACCAGGGACACGCCTTCTTTGGAAACCGACTCGATCTGCTTGACCCCCTTGACGGTTCCTACAGCTTCTTCGATGGGTCGGGTGATGAGGGTTTCGATCTCCGGGGGCGCAACGTTCTCATATGTGGTCAAGATGGTGATCTGAGGGAAGTTCATGCTTGGGAGCAATTCCACCGACAGTCGCTGCCAGGATATAACCCCAATTAAAATGACCGACAAAAAAGCCATTAAAACCGTTACGGGACGGTTCAATGCAAATTTTGTCAGTTTCATTTGGTGTCTTTTCCCATGATCTGAACGGCCGACAGGTCTTTCAGCCGGTCCTGACCGTCCACCACCACCAGTTCACCGTCTTCTACGCCCTTGAAAACGGTGGCCCATTGGTTTTTTCCCGGCCTTGCTTGAACCTTTCGTAAAAACGCCACGTCATCGATGACGACAAACACGATCGAGACACCGTCCGGTCCGCTGACAACGGCGTTGGCCGGAACCGCCACTGCATTGGTAATCCGATCCGAAATGATCCTGACCCTTACAAACATTCCATGTTTTAACAAATTGTTATCGTTTGAAAGTTTAACTTTTACCTTAACGGTTCGGCTATTGACATCGATTACGGGGCTGATGAGATAAACCCTGCCCTGGAAGATCATTCCAGGGTAAGCATCTGCCGTGACGATGGCACGCTGACCCAGGGCGACCTGCCCGAGGTTGGTTTCATTTACGTCTGCCGTCGCATAGACGGTCTGGGTTCCCATGAGGGTCACAATAACGGAATCAGAGGCTTTGGTGCTCTCCCCTTCCCATTTCCACTGGGTGGCCACAACCCCGGTTATGGGAGCCTTGATAGTGCATTTGTCGAGTTTTGCCTGGATGCCATCCACATCCGCCTGGGCCTTTGCCACCCGCTCTTGGGCTTCCCCATGGCCCCGCGCCGATTTGGCCTGGAGGGATTTTACATTTTCAAGGGATGTCTGATATTCGGTCAAGGCCTGTTTGTATTCAACTTCGGCTCTGTCCAGGTCACTCTGGGTGAGCCCGCCCATGTCGAACAGCCGCTGCTGGCTTTGGAAAAAGTTTTTGCGCTTTTCCATGGAGATACGACTGCTGTCCACCCGATAGGCGGCGATACGGGCTTCATTTTTCGATTTCACCGCATCGATCCTGGACAGTTCTAAGATGGCAAGGGCCTGCTTCAATTGGACCTCGAGAAGGGTGGAATCGATAACGGCAATCACCTGTCCGCTGGTTACCGCTTCTCCTTCTTCAACATCCACCGAACGCAGCACTCCGTCGACTTCAGCGCTGACGTCAGCCTTGGAAACAAAGTTGATGGTGCCCAGGGTGGAAAGGCTTTTGGACATATCCAATTTTTTAGCAGCGACCACCCTCACCGGCATCCTTTCAGACGCAGGTTCTCCGGCGGCGAACGCCTGGCTTATGAGCATCAGCGAACCCATGGCTACAACCCAATATTTTTTAAGCTTCCTCTGTTTCACTCGGGGGTCCCCTTCCATTCGAATCTTTTCCCGATGGCTTTGTACAACCCTGCCAGGGCAATTCCGTTATCATACCGTGATTGAATCCACCGGATTCTGGCTTCGACCAGAGATACCTTTGATTCGAGCACATCGATCTCGGTGGTTTCTTTTGATTTCATTTTTTCTTCCAATATATTCAGCTTTTCCTGGGAATATGCGATGGCTTTTTTGGCCGCTGCCATTCGCGCAACCGTTTCACGGAGTTTATTGACCGCGTCTCGCACCTCTTTAATAACATTTTTTTTCAATTTTTCGAGACGTTTGGTTTCAAACCTGTACTCGGCCTTTGCATGTTCAAGCCCCACTGCATTGGAGTACCCGTCGAACAGGGACAATTTTACATTGGATACATTGAACTCGTCATCCTCGGCAATAAAATTGAACGGATTTTTATAAAGGGTTCGGTCCGCCAATGTCGAACTCAATTTGGCATCTTTATAGAAAAATGTCAGGGCCAGCCCGATGCTCCAGTCCTTTTCTTTCCCCGGGAACTGGTCTCCTTCCCAGCCATAGCTTCCCACAAGGCTGAGCTCAGGAAAGTTCCGGCTTTCGTTCAAATCCATCTTCAATCGGGTTAGATCGACGCTGTCCTGCTGGTTCATGAGGTCCGGCCTGTTTCCAAGGGCATCGGCGATCCACACGTCCATATCCCCCTTTAACGGTTTTATGGGAAATTCATGTTTTACGGCAACGGGGGTCCTGGGGTCCTGTCCGATTCTTTCGTTCAGTGCGGCCATGGCCGATTCCAGCCCGCCCTTGGCCTTGGCGATCCGATATTCCATCTCGGCAAGCTGGGTTTCCACCTCCAAAAGGTCCACCCGAAGGGCGGCCCCAATACTCACCTTTTTCTCGAGCAGGTCAACGGTTTTTTCGATCTGTCCTTTGAGTTCCATATAGTTTCTGAGATTCTCTTGGGCGGACAACATCTGATAATATTTTCGGGTCACATCTTCCATCACACCGGTGGTTTTTTCAAGGAGATCGAAATTGCTCCGGCTGATCTCCTTTTTTCCGACCTCGTATTGGGCCATCAGTGCGCCGCCTTTGTAGAGGGGTTTGTCGAATGTCACCTTGCTGTCGTAAAGTGACTCGGATTCGGAAAAAACAGGCCTTCCAAAATAGTCCAGTTTCGGGCCATAGGTGGTTTCCAAATCGATTCGGGGCAAAACCAGCGCTTTGAAAGCTTCGTTTTTCATGAGATGGCCGATGGTGGTCTGGTCTTTTGCCCGGTTGACCTCCGGATCATTTTGAACCGCCAATACAATACAGGCCTTCAGGTCCAGAGTTTCCTCTCCCTGCTGACTTTCTTGGGCAAAAGCAGACGGCAAAAAGGCCATTTGGAGTGAAAAAGCAATGCCAAGCGAGAAATAAAAAAGGGTTTTTCGCAAAAGTTTCATCAGCCGGGTTTTCTCCTATTTTTTATTCGCCTTCGCCTGAATACCCTGGAGCTTTTTGGAGTGAAACGGAAATCCCGCCAGCGGGGTTGCGGGGAGCTTCATTAAATCGTTCCATGGACACCCTATCAAAATTTTAATTTATAATTGAATGTCTTCAGCGGGTCAAGGAAAAGGTTTGTGGTCACAGACCCATGGCATTGGGAAATATCACACAGTACAAATAGGGCGCAATGCCGGTTCAAAAAATCGACTCGATGTCCAGTGGCTTTAACACCGTTTACGAGTTCCGATCCGGCAAAAATTAAAAACTCCAGGCCTCTGACATTGAAAATTTTCTGCCGTTTGCTGGATTAAAAAACAATATGGTTTCAATAAGTTAAAAACCCAAACCCCTGTTAACCGCGAATACCCCAAGAACAAAACTTGTGAAAACGTAAATTTTTTTCCATAAAATCTTGACAATAGAGAAAAAAACAGCTATTAATTTTTCATGTCAAAGCGTCCAATTCTACATATTTGGCTTCAATGGTCGAAAATCTTCTGGTGGTCATCGTTGGGTGATCAGCCCTACAGCAATTTGCCCCCAACCGCGTCTTTTTAACGGACGCTCAGGTCGGGGGTTTTTTTTAGTGTTTTTTCATCGCGGATTAAAAAAACGTCTTTATAAAATCATATCATGAAAGGGGGTGAGTCTTAACATTTTAGGCTTGATTCGAATTTATTAATTATAAGGTTGACGGAGGTTAAACTGATGAAGAAAAAATTAAAACTGATTGCCTTTATTGCCGCACTCGCCTTCTTCGTGGTTCCGTCGGTTTCAACGGCAGTTTACGTGCCTGAATACTTAGAAAATTCAGCCGCGCTGCTGGAAAACTGGGAAACCGTGGCATGGACCGGAAGCGAAGCAGTTGTCGAAGGTGAAGCCTGGCACTATTGGTATGAGGAAGACGGTGCCCGCTTTGACTGGTATTATTCCCAAAAAGAAGGGTATTCGGCTGAGTGGGCGTTGTTCACCGACGGCGCGGATGCGGAGTATTTTTCTTATGTGGGCGCCCTGGACGAGTCCTATGCAGACATTTTAGAGGGCTATTATTACGGTATCAGTGGCGACTCTCTGGATTATTCGCTTTTCGATGACGGATCCTATTATTTTGAGGATTTCTACGTTTACGGCGAATGGGAAGGTCGTGATGTGTGGTATTCCTGGACCATGGAGGAATACGCCAGCGGATCATACTATTTTGATGTAGATTACGAAACCTGGGATAATCTGATCGATTATGCATACACCAAATCATATGATTTGGACTCGGCCATGGCCTATGAATACGCCAATTATTTCGATGTTGCCCAGGAACAGGATTGGGGATTTGACTATTGGGAATCCTTAGAGACCGGCGCTTTTGATAAAGAGGAATGGGCATACACCATGTCTTCGGTATATGACGCCGGGTGGTCCTATAAATACCTGGACTACACGGAAACCAGATCATGGTTTAGCCCGGACTATTCCGAGACCTGGTCAAGCTATTCGTATGTCGATTATGACGAGACCACGGCATATTTGTGGGATCAAGAGTGGTATTATGATGAATGGAGCAATAATATTACCGACTCCGGCTATTATGAGAATGGCTACGCCTATGAAAACTGGCAGAACGACGGCTATGAATCGGAATATTATACCGAGGGTTTCGATAACTGGACCATCTATAATAACGGAGAAGGCCAGGAAACCACGTGGTCGAGCTATTATATCACAAAAGACGTCGGTGCCGCTGATTGGTATTATCAAACAAATACCTATAGCTACACCGCGTCGGACGAATACTATTACTACCAATACGGCTATGATTACAACACCGGATCCTCGGTGTGGCAAAACACCGAATACGAAGCCCAGGACACCGATTGGTGGGATGATTTCTATGAGTACAAGTATGACTCCGAAGGTACGCTGTTATCCTATGTCGGGTATTCTTACGAAGGCACCGAAGCCACCGGCTATGAAGCCATAGAGGATTGGAGCGAGATTCTTCAGGCCGAAGGGGACAACGCGTACATAGAAAAATACACCTGGAGTACGTACGACCCCACACGGGGCGACACGAGAGAGGGCTACACCTACGCATGGTATGACGATCCCGGCAACTATTATTGGGAGAAAGAAGATTCCGGCACAGGCGCCCCAAATGGCGACTGGTATAGTGAGTCTAAAAGATATGAGCGTGATGTAGACGGCAACGGGTATAATAACCAAACCTACAGCGATTACGACGCCGCCTACCAGGAAACCTATTACTCGGAATCCATGGAGACCTACGTCGACGGTTATACTACCTATGATTATTATGGGTACTCATATGCATTGGCGGATTCGGATAACGAATACTCCTATTGGGAACTATATACCCGTGACGAAACCAACGGAGCCCAGCTTACCTATGAATCCAGCTATTACGACCGTGACAGCGACGACGCCGAAGTATATATGTCTTACTATAAATACGACTATACCGGCGTCAACAACACCTATTACTACGAGAATAGTTGGGAAAGTCTCGCCTCCGGCGCCACCGAGGAATCCTGGTCTTTCCAGATTTCCGGCGTGTCGTATGAATCATATTATCTGTACCAGGGACTGGACTCGTATGACGAAGAAAAGTACTTCGATGAATACGGCGTCGGCGAGACCTGGAGCAGTTATTCCTTATTGATCGGCAGCGGCAGCGAGTCTTGGGAAGCGTACGAATCTGACTACGTGACCTATGACTATTCAGAAACCATGCTGTCGAGCATTAACGGCAAGGCCTGGACCGGGGAAAAGGTCATGTACGACTATAGCGAAGACATGTACAGTCTCTATCTGTATTACAGCTGGCCGGATGGTTATTTCCTGGAGCAAACGGATGAATTGAATTTGCCGTTATAATAAGGCTTGAAGAACCGTCATCATTTGTTTTTAGTGTTCGTTAACCTTTAAACCAAAAAGGCCGGTGAGTAAATCTCACCGGCCTTTTTTATTTAATCTTGAAAAACTGGTTTTTTATGTCTTGCTTGCCCGCATTGCGGGGGTTAAAACCAATTGACTATGGCAGCAAATTATTCCAGCCTTCCAACCCCGTGCAATGAGATGTTGATCACACCCCTATGGGGTAAAACCAAAGCCGGGTCCTCTGGACTCGGATTCTTTATTTTATCATTCGTTCGACTCCTGCCGTGACGTTTCCAACATCCGCCGGGCTTTAACATGATCCGGCCGGATCTGCAAGACTCTGGAAAAATAGGTGTTCGCTTCCTGGTATCTTCCCATTTTTTTTAATGCCATCCCCATGTTCATCAGGGCTTGGGGATTGTCCGGCTGGATCTGGACGGCTTGGAAAAAATGATCTGCGGCACCGGAAAGATCTCCCCGTTTGGCAAGGGCTATTCCCAATTGATTGTGAACCTGGGCACTTCCGGGCCGGATCTCCAAAGATTCTTTCAAATGTTCAACGGCTTCCTGGGGCATTCCCGCCTCGTTGAGGGCGGTTCCCAGAAAGAAAAGGGCTTTGGGATCATGGGGACGGATCTCCAAGGCTTCTTGGAAATGACGGATGGCGTCGCTGGGTCGGCCCTGACGCATCAGGGTAATGCCCAGATTCATGTGGGCCGGGACACTTCGAGGGTTGATGCCCAGGGCCTGGGAAAATTGACGAACAGCTTCGGGGAGATCCCCCATTGTTGACAGACAAATACCCCAATTTTCATGGGCGTCGGCATTGCCGGGCTTGATAACTAGGGACTCGGAAAAATGTAGCACCGCTTCACTGCATTTTCCCTGTTTTTTCAAGAGCATCCCCAAGGTAAAATGGGCCAAAGCATCCCGGTGATTGATGCGCAGGGACTCGGAAAAATGGCGGATTGCGGCGTCCGGGTCTCCTTGGCGTATCATTGCGAACCCCAGATTTATCCGGGCTTTATAATCTTCCGGGTTGACCCTCAAGGACGCCTCGTAATGGGGGATGGCGTCTTCGAGTCTTCCTGCATCTTTGAGGGCAACCCCCAGGTTCGAGTGTGCCATCCAGTTGCCTTCGGTCACCTGGACGGCGTGGCCCAAAAGGGTGATGCTGTTTTTCCAGTAGCCGGTTTGAACCCAGGCGACGACGCTATACGCAACCACCAGCACAACAGCCAATCCACCCATAATCTTTCGGCGGTGGGGCCACTGGGGCAGGACATCCGGAACCCCCCAGGCAATGATGATGAAAATGCCGATCAGGGAAATATAGGTGTACCGGTCGGCGATGCTGTGGGGTCCCATTTTGACCAGTCCGATCACCGGAAGAAGGGTTATCAAATACCAGAACCACCCTACGAACAGGTAGGGTCTGGATCGAAACCATCGGATGGCCAGGAAGGAAACGATCCCCAGAAAAACGGCGGCTCCGGCTATCTGCCAGATCGGCGGTACAGGGGTATAGGGATAGGGGGTTGCCAGGCCAAACGGCCAGATCATCTTGATGAGGTAGGTGATGTAAAACACCAGCGCTTCGGCAAGGTACTCTTTTTTGGGCCACACTTTGGCCAGGCTGAATGCGGGGAGTTTTTCATACAGCATAAAAGATACGGTTATAAACACGGAACCGCCCAGAATGACAAAAAAGAGTGCTTTTTCCAACACCAGGCCGAGGACCCGCCGGATCCCCGGCCTGGAATTCAGGGATTTTCGGGCGGACGAATCCCCTGCTCCTGCGTCAGCTTCGACCTGAAAGCGATTCAGGGGCCAATAATCCAATAAAAGGAGGATAAGGGGCAGCGTTACGATCATGGCTTTGGACATTAACCCCAAAGCAAATGTCAAGAGAACCAGCGCATATTTGAACCACCGGGGACGTTTTACGTAGTAGAGATAGGTTGCCAGGGCCAGCATCCAGAAGAAAGCACTAAGAAGGTCTTTTCGGGCCGCCACCCAGGCCACCGGTTCCACATGGAGGGGATGCAACCCGAAAAGCGCTGCGACAACGGCGCTCCGATATGGCGCGCCGGTCATCCGGAACAGCACCCAGAAAACCAACAGGGTGTTGGCCATATGGAACAAGAGGCTGATCAGGTGATGACGGCCGGGGTTCACTCCGAAAAACTGGCAGTCGGTCATATGGCTAAGCCATGTCAAGGGATGCCAGTGTCCGTGGGTTCGGCTCGTCAAGGCCCATTTCAAGCCTTTGACCGTCCATCCGTTCTGGACCATTCGGTTTTGAGTGATATAATCCAGGTCATCGTAATTGACGAAATCATGGTTTAGCATCTGACCGAATACGCCGAGCATTGCCGAAAGTAGAACAATGCTGATGAGAATTTGAGAGCGATAGTGTCGCATTTTTAAATCACCAGTCAAATCAGATTCAAAATAGATAAAAATTGCATCTTTTTCAGGTCCCTCTGGTCAGCTTTTGGGTTCAGTGGATTTCCCTCTGGGCAGCAGGGTGCGCACAATGGCCAAGTCGTTGGCATTTAATTCCCCTGTGGAGAAGAACGCCAGAAAAATCAACAGACTTAATACAGGGATTTTTATAAACAGGAAATATCCGGGAGTTGGCCAAAAACCGGCCAGGACGTATGCAATCGCACCGATGAATATGCTTCTCAATACGCTGATGGCCGGCAAGGGAAGTTCCCAGAGCTTGTAATGAACAATTACTGTGGCAAGGCCGCCACACCATGCCAGGACGGTGGTGACCGCCGCCGCTCCCATAGGACCAAATCGAGGTACGACCATCGAATGGGCAGCCAGGGCGAGAATTACAAGGGGCATGGTGAGAAAAGCGGGCCATGACGGCCGGCCCGATGCGATGAGTGCTGCCGAGCTGACGGAGATCAGCATAATGCCCAACGCTGCGAATATGAGCAACGCCAGCAGCGGACCCGAAGGTAAAAAGGATCGGCCGTAGATGGCAACGGCCAATTCATTTGCGGCGCCTGCGGACATTCCTGCAAAGGGCAGCATGCAAATTATCATGCGTACCGACTCCCCGATCATGATTTTCGCAGATTCTTCCTGATCTTGGGCGAAAAACCGGGACAGCTTGGCCAAAAGCAATGGCGTGAATGAAGCGGTAAACAGCACCGGCACAATGGCTAAATTTTGTGCGGCGCCGTAGAAACCGGCATTAGCAGGCGCACCGCCCCATGCTTTTACAAAAAGCAGATCCACGCGGTTTAAAAGGTGCATCCCAATGGTGAAAAAGAAAAGGGGCCAGGCGTAATCCCACAATTTGCGGATGGGGAATCGGGAGCGCTTGAACAGGGAGGGTCGGATGAAAATGCGGGCCACACCCAGCAAAAAGGCCGACGTCCCGATACAGGCCAGAACCGCAGCGGTGATGGTCGGCTGCAGGGTGACAAACAGAATGATCAGGGTCATCCGGACAACCCAGTATGTCCCCGTCAGAATCGCCCGGAGGCCGAAAAATTCCCGCCCGATCAAAATCGACCGATGGATCCCCGCCAATGCAGAGAGGGGGATGTCCAGGGAAAACAGGGCCAGATATTTGGATAAATCCGGTGAATTCAGCCAGGACCCCAGTATCGGGGCTGCGGCGAGCAGTGCAATTGCCGCCAGAATGCTGACCAATAACTGCGCCTTCAACAGGCTCGATGCCACGGATTCCCACTGACTCGATTCGGACACGAACTTGACGGCGGTTCGGTTGAACCCCAGTGTAATGGAGATCTCAACCAGGACGACTACGGTCACGGCAACCGTGTAAAGGCCATAATCCTGGGGTCCCAGTTTTCGGGTGAGAAAGGCTGCGGTAATCAACCCGGTCGGAAGGCTGAGGCCCGATGCAATAAAATTTTGCAGGGTGCCTACCGCCGCGTGCCGGGCGCTGTGGGAAACAGACGTAATGGCTACATTCCTTGGTGATGAATCCGGATTATTGTCGATGTGTTTAACCCGTAGAGGTGAAAGGCTTCTCAGGTTATATAAAATCGGCGGCCGGATATTTAATCTCTGATGGCAACGATCTTATTGTAGATCCACCCCAGCAGTGCGCCGCTGAGGGTGCCCAAAGCAAATCCATAGGCGAATCCGATAAAACTGCCTAAAAATGTCACTCTGTACCCGATAAAGTACTGGCTCAACAAAATCAGGTGGGGCCCCACCCGATCGCCGCCTTTGAGGACCAGCCAGTTTGTGGCGACAAAAATAATCAGCCCGAACAGCAGGCCCAGGACAAGCCCCAACGCTTTGATGTTCAGCCACACGACCCCGCTGAAAAGCTTTTCTTCGTTCACCTTCGTCTCTTTTGTTTCGACGTTTTTATCCATATTTACTCCTGAATCAGTCGAAGGATAAAATACTTGGATTATAAATTATCAAAAAAATCCCGTAAGGACATAATCTCGGCCTTCTTTTTCACACGGTAGAGGTAGAAAACCACCAAAAGGTTCCGAAGGTACGAAAACAACCATCCGAACATAAACCCCCAGACGAAACTATAACCGAATGCGATAAAGGCCCCTTTAAACGATACCGTGTATCCATAGAAATATTGTCCGAAAAGTCTCAGGTTCGGCCCGACAACCTCCCCGCCTTTAACGAGCAGCCAAACGGTGGCCACAAAAAAGAGCAATCCCGAAACGCATCCCGAAGCAATGGCCATGGCGAATGGATCGATCCTTGCAAATGTCGTGGTGAAGATTTTATCACGGATGAGTTTGTCGATTCTGATTTTCTCTTCTTCTTCGAGATAGGCCTGATCATCGCTGATTTCCCAGGTGTCATGGGTTGCTCCCAGAAGATTTTGGGCTGCCATCAGTCCGGTTTGCATGGAATGGTCCATATTGTTATAACGGTGCATGCCGTTGCGGCCGATGGTCTGAAGGTTGTCAATTGGGTCGATAAAGTTTCGGATGATCTTGAGGTTTTTCTCGTAACCGCAATCATAGATAGGATACGCCTTGGGCTGACGGATGACAAAACCGTCCATCACGGTGTTTTCCGTAACCAGTCCAAGTTCGCTCAGTTCTTTGGCGGCAAGCCCGATGAGGTCTTTTTCCGGCATGTCCCAGGTTTCGTCCCCCTCGTTGCAAAAATATTCCATGCCGATGCAGGTTTTGGCCGGGTCCGGCACCATGGCCGGACTCCAGTTTTTGAAGTTCTGAATGCGGCCGACCCTGACATTGGGGCTGTGAATGTATATCCACTGATCCGGGAACAGAGATGCCTGATCAATGATCAACCCGACGATGATGAACGCACGATAGGACAGATTCCCTGCAGCTTCAAGGACTTCGTAAGGTGCCTTTGGATCCATCATTGCCACCAACTGGGTCAGGGGCACGCTGGAAATGAGATGTTCTGCCGGGATCGTCGTGGTATGTCCGTTTTCAACGCAGACAACACCCTTGACGCGACGGTTTTCACACACCAGGCGAACGCCTTCGGTATTCAGCCGAACTTCACCGCCTTCGGCCACAATCTCATCCTGAAACCGCTGCCACATCATCCCCGGCCCTTTCAAAGGGTAATTAAATTCGTCGATCAATGTCTTTGCGCTTCGGGTGCCGAAAAGCGCATTGGTCAGGGCACTCATCAGCGATAATCCTTTTATTCGCTGGGCAGCCCAGTCTGATTCGATCTGGCTGCAAGGGATTCCCCATACTTTCTCTGTATAGGTTTTAAAAAAGGTCTCATAAAGGCGTCGACCAAACCGATTGGTGACCCATTGGTCAAAGGTGTTTTCTTCGTTAATTGGCCGAACCTGGGCTTTCAGGTAGCTCAGGGGAATCCGCACGCTTTCCACAATTCCCAATTTGACCAAGGCATCGAAAACACTCAGGGGATATTTAAAGAATCTTCCCCGGTAGTAAATGCGCGACATCCGTGAAACCTTGAGGAAGTCCTCGCCCAGCATTTGATGCCAGAGCCGGTTAACCTTTTCGAATTTGGTGAAAAAGCGGTGCCCCCCGATATCATAGTAATAGTTATTATAGTTACCGGTACGGGAAATCCCCCCCACACAATCCGATTTTTCGAGAACCAGCGGACGAATGCCCTTTCCGATCAACTCATAGGCCGCAGATAGTCCGGCAGGACCGGCTCCGATGATAACAACACGCTCATTCTTCATAAATCAATTGCTCATCTTTCTTTTCTAAACCTTATGTTGCAAACGTCGAGGGTGCTGAAAATCCAAGGCGTAAAGGGTGAAGCCCCGCATAAAAAGCGGGATAGACCTCCGTATTTTACTGCAACCCCTTTACTTGGAAATCCTTATTATGATAGCAATTAAATTAATTTTGCCATGTTATTTATGCAACTTTAGGGTAAAATGATGTTTGACATATCTTATGGAAAACGCCAGGCCGCTGTAAAAAAAATACAGCCAGTGCCATACGATGGTTTTGGCGACGAATCCAAGGCCGCGTTTGTGGTTAAAAAAACGGTAAAGATCACGGTTCAGGATGAGGAGCAGTCCCCCGGAAAAGCCGGCAGGGATAAGGGCCCATCGGTGCCATACCGCCATCAACAGAAAAAATAACAACAGGTATACGGTGGTCACACTGATTCGACTGGACATTTTCAGATTCAGGTCATCGATGAAGCTCCCTTGTTTGAGAATCAGATCGGCCCAGGGAACGGCGCGGTAAAAGAAATCCGCTTTTAACAACGACCCGATGCCCCAGTGTTTCAAGTGCTTGACTTTGAGGGTCTTCAGCAAGAGTATCCGCCAACCCTTCTTTTTCAGACGGTATCCCAGTTCAATATCTTCTATGGAAGGATTGCGATACCCTTCATCAAATCCGTTCAATTCTAAAAACTTTTCCCGTCGAATGGCGCCGCAGGCGCCCCAGAAGGTGAACGCATCGGGGTTTCCGGTCTGGTGTACATAGTGGTGCAGAAGATTCTTGTATTGGGACAAAAAATTGGTTTCCGACGGTTCGTCATCGTAGGAACCGATCATGGCGGCCAATTCCGGTTGGTCGTTGAACAGGGCTTTAATTTGTTGGATCACGTCAGGAGGAACCGTCACATCGGCATCGACGAAAAAAAGGACGTCTCCTTGGGCACGTCTTGCGCCGACATTCCGGGCACGGGCCGGACCTCCTTGTGTGGGCAATTTTATCACGTTTATATGGAACTCCTCCGCCGTACGCCAGGAGTTGTCCGATTCCCCGTCTGCCACAACGAAAATTTCATCGGGTTCGGGTGTGGCGGCTGTCAGACTCTCCAAGCACTGTCGAAACTTAACTCCTCCGTTGTAGACCGGAATAATGACCGAAACCGTCGGTGTTTGGGTGCCTCGCAAATTCAATTCTCAGACGTCTCCTTCTATCGCAGGGGTTTTACCTTTGGACCCTTCAAAAAGAAATTGAAAAATATCTTATTGAATATTTTGGAATAAAAGTAAATACTGAAAAAATTCGGATTCAATCAGACAACAATGCTGAAACGAACTATGGAAATTCAGATAAAAATAGATTTCAACATTCAAAAAGGGCTCATTTTTCCATACAAAATTTTCAGGAGAGAACGTTGGCGGGCCGATGGAAACGACTTCTTATCAATTCCGCGTATTATACTTTAACTGCTTTTACGGCAATAAAATATCCGGTTCGGTAACGGGTTGGCCAAGATGAAATCCGCTCGAAGGACAATAAAAAGTTTAAAAATTTCTTTTGTGCTTTGGGTCCTATTCTTTTTTCAGCCCACCTGGACAGGATGACCGCTAAGACCCTGGGCATGTGCATCACCACGCTTGTCTGTTCAACCTTCATTTTCATTTCAGATAAATATTGATTAATTTCAGGAGGCGTTAGGGTTCTGCCTACAAAATAGGGCACAATGCCCAGGCGGTTTAAAAGGCCAAAAGGCAGTGCATTGCGAATCCACACCAGGGGGTTCAGAGGATTGTCCAATGTGAGAAGGACTTCTCCGTTGGATCTCAAGACCCGAACGATCTCTTTTAAGCTGGCGAGTATTTCCTTTTCGGTTTTGAAGTGATCCAGAGTCGACGTTGAAACGACAAGGTCGAATATTTCATCTTTAAAAGGAAGGTGGCGAACATCGGCACATATACCGTTTAAATCCGGATTGTAAAAGGTGGCTGCCTGAACCGGCGAGGCGCCGATATCGATTCCCGCCAAAAAATCCGTGGTTTTGCGCAAACGACGGCACAATCCGCTGCCAACGGTCTCTTCATGCAAATCGGTCTTTAGCAGTTTATCGATCTGTCGATCTTTTGAAACCCACCGGCTCAGAAGATTGATATTGATCTGATCGCAATACGTTCGCCATACGTGGGAATCATGATGCGTCTCCCCTCTTTTAACGTTTTCCCAATATTCGGTACCTTCTGTTTTAATCTTTTTGCCGAACGTCATTCATATACCTTCAATGGCTTTTCAGGATGTCTGCCTTGACATTTTCAGATGAATAATTAAAAATTATAGAGACCTTTGAAAAGGAGGCGATTATGAATCACACTTTAATTAGATCCGTAGTAATCTTTGGAATGGCTGTATTGTTTTTTTTGATGGCGACGCCAATGTCATTTTCCGCCAATACCGGGTCTTCTGCCGACGATGGGGTTAAATCCTCTACTGACAAGACCAGCCCTGTTTCGCCGGGATCTGAATGGCTCAAAGGCAGGGAAGTAGAGCGGCCGGAAATACCGCAGCCCGGCACCCGGAGCAGGCCCCCCGGAATGCCCGAACCCGGCCAGCATAAGCAGATCGAGAGGTCGGACCCCGGAAAATTCAAACATCCCGAGATGTCGAAACGGGAGCCAAAAAAAGGCGGTTCTTCCAGTATAAAAGAGATGGATGCCCGCATTAAGGCTCTGGAGGAAAAGTTAACGGCGTTGGAAGGTCGCATAAAAGAATTAGAAACGAAAAAATAACGCGTTTCTCAGTGCCTCAGGATATGTAGCCGATAGAGCATTTGATAGACCATCTGCCTCCTAATATATTTTCGGGAGCTTGTCTTTTCCTGACCGGGGGTCTTCATTCCGGCCAATTGAGCCGTCTGTATTTTTTCGATTTCTTGCCGGTATTGTCGCCGCGTTTCCTCTGAAACCTGCTCTTCAGGGGGCACTTCCAAGGCCCCGATAAATCTGGGTATCCGGGCAAAGGTGGCACCGGATTTTTGGAAACGGCAAAGCAGTTCCCAAAACATGGCAAACTCCAGATCCGATCCCACAAAGCCCCCGACCTTTTCCCAGATCCTTCGACGCCAGAAAAGCATCTCCTGAGGGATCCGGTCCGGCCGTGACAGGCAACTTGGGTCATGGGGGGGCAATACCCGACGGCCGATCTCTTTGCCATTTTTGTCGATGAAGACGGTGTGACCATAAACAACATCAACATCCGGATGTCGGTTGAAGTAGTCGACAATGGAATTCAAAGCTCCCGGTAAAAGCATGTCACGGGGGTAAAGGCAAGCCATGATATCGCCGGTTGCACGTCTGAACCCGAGATTGACGGCGTGGGCAGGCCCATCGTCTATATTGGACTCCCAATGAGCAATTGAGGGGTCATAGCGACGCAGAATCCCAAGGGTGTTGTCCAGAGAACCGCTGTCATGAACAATGTATTCCAATGCCGAGTAATTTTGATCGAGAATACTTTGGATCGATCTCTCGAGACTGTTTCCCTGGTTCCAAGAATGCATTATGATTGAAATCATCGGTGTTGTGGCGTGGTGTTCGGTTTTATTGTAACGATCAGGAATAAAAACATCCTTCGGGGCACAAAGGGGAAATTGTCCCAAGGCGGTTGAGCATTTTAACAGGAGGTGTTTGAACCGGTTCCGGTATCCGCCTTTAAATAAATGGACCTTCTGCCTTTTTGAAAAAATCTGTCTTATTTTGGAAACATCGTTGGACTCGAAAAACGGCGGCCTAACATAATTTGTCAACAAACGTCGGGGCTCAAGCTTTCTTGCGGCCATTAATATGGTGGCAAAATTACCGGGCCATTTTTCTGCTCGCTTGTCCACCGGACAAAACCCCATATAGTAGGTCCAAACAATCCTAGGGTCCTCGAACCATACGTGTTTCGGGTTCCAATCCAAAGCAGGCTTTGAATTTAAATCGACCCAATTTAAACCAGCCTTTAAATGCGCCCGGTACATGGGAATAACCCATGGGTTATAATGCACATCATAACTGTTTACGACAATTCCCCCCGGCTTTAGTACTCTGGCAATTTCTTTGAAAACGCTGTCGAGTTCTTCAACGGGAATATGTTCGACGGTGGACACGGAACACACCATATCAAAATAATTACTGGGAAGTTCCGATAATTCTTCCCCTAAATACCCGGTTATAAATCGTGCACCCGACCGCTTTTCGTGCTTTTTCCTAAATTCTTCCAGCGCGTTTCGTGAAACATAGTCGACCCGCACATCGTCAACCCCCCACATTTCACATCGGTCCCCGAAAAACTCAAACAGCGGAGAGGTGTGGGCGTGCCCGAATTCAAGCAGCGTCCTTGGTTTTTCCCCAACAATCCATGAAACAATAAAGGCTTCTCCGATGGCTTTCAGAGCACACCCTTCTCTCTTGTAGGCTTTTTTAAAATCGGGTGCAGCTCCGGCTGTCAATTCATACCAGTCTTTAACGGTTGCAAGTCTGAACATTTATTAAAAGAATTCCTTCTTTTTTAGAAACATCGATCCAAAGGTATATTCTCCGGCATTGTCAAGTTTCGCCTCCCGCGGCGGTATCAAATAGCGCTTACCATTATCATAAAAGTCATGGTTGCCCATGATTTCGTACAACCCGTTAGCACATAAGGTTTGTTTCAGGCGCTCAGGTGAATCAAGGGCATTTCGACGACGCGTGTCAAATCCGTTGTATCCAAACACAAACGGTGCCGGATTCAGATAATCGAAGGTAATGCTGATCCATCCACCCGGTTTGAGGCACCGATGGATCTCGATCATTGCTCGCTGTTTGGTATAAAAATCCAGATGCTCGAATACGCAGATCGAGAAAGCATGGTCAAAATACAAATCTTTAAACGTCATCTTTTCGATATCCATTGAATACGCATGAAATTTCCAGCCCATTTTTCGGGCGATCTTTTCTGCATTTTTTACCAGTGCTGGGTTGATATCGATGGAATGGACCTCCACTCCCAGAGAAGCCAGATAGCAGGAAAAAAGCGAAGACGTCCCGCCGGCATCCAAAACTCGCATGCCTCTTTCAAGTTTTGGCCCGTTTCGGAGGATCCATTCGATCTCCCAATACAGAAACCAGGGGATTCGATTGTCATCAATCGCCCCGGGCAATGGCGCATATTCATCCCCCCGGTTATCGACGCCCACATCCGTAAAGGGAGCTTCAAGAGTCCCGTACCACGATGTCATAATTTGGTTTTTACTGTAAAGGTCGTTGATCAGCCGATTGACGGCTTCCACGGTGGGTTTGGCATCCTCATGGAAAAGGTCTTCCCGGTCCATGGTTTTGTTGATGGGTCTGTCCATTGTTTTCCCTTTATTTCATAAAATGTTTCAGGATAGCTCAATACCACTTAAGGTTTCGTTCCTGGCAAGAAGCAAAATGCCAGTTGTACATGTTCAAATATTTTTTCCCGATAGTTGCTCTCAAAATGATTCTCGTCATTGCGTACAGGAAATAGCGTAAGGAGGAGCAAGTCTGCGGAACGTCAAGGCATCCTTTCAAATCAAAATGCCGATAAATGAAACGATAGATATATGCAAGCCCGCCAAACATGGGGCCGTACTTTCGAACCAGCCGAAACGCTTCTTCGGCAAAAAGATCCCCTGCCCTACTGCATTTGTTGGCATCGGAAAAAAAATAGCGTGAAAGCACGCGATCGGTGGTCACTATCCGTGCTCCGAAATCTCTCATTCTTGCCCAGAAATCCCAGTCAAATCCCAGATAGTAGCTCAAATCGAGCAGGCCGATTTTTTTATGTAGGCTTTTTCTCCAGAAAGTACTCGGCTGTTCGATAAGATTTTGAACGCCGATCTTGATTAATGCCTCGGGATCCGAAACGGTCATATGAGTTGATCCGTCTTCAAAAATCCGTTCACACATGCCGGTGACGATGTCTGCTTCCGATGCGTTCATAAAAATTTCACAAACGTGATTAAGTGCTCCGGGAAGGAGTTCGTCATCTGCACACAACCAGCCGAAGATATCTCCGGTTGCATAGGAGAATCCCTTGTTCAAACCGTCCGCCTGACCTCGGTCCTTCTCCATGATAACGGTATCAAAGTAAGGCCGATAATGTTCGATGATATCCCGGGAGATATCATCGCTGCCGGCGTCCGCTATGATAATCTGAAGATTCCGATAGTGTTGGGATATAAGAGAAGTGATCGCCCGTTCTATGACCTCGCCGGAGTTATAATTCGGAATGACGATTGAAAATTTTATGGGCATGATCTCTGAAACTTTCATGAAAGTTCAAACCTGGTTACGTTAAATTTTACATTTTAGGCTAGGCTCGTCTTTTCAGGCTTTCCTGCAAGAATCCCAGATCCCAGAACCATTCAACAACCCCGGCACGAAAACCGAATCGTCGAGTACGTAAAATAAATCTGCCCAGAAGTATGCGAACAATCATGGAGAACCCTGGGCGTGATACCTGGTTGCCCAGAGTCCGCTGAAGTATGACGAATGATCTTCCGTGCCCTTTGAGCGTGCGGGATAGATGAAGGGGTTTAAAACGGGATTTTTTCATGAAATGAGATAGACTCAGTGTCGGCTGGTAAGAGCACGCATAGCCGAGTCTGTTAGCCAGCCGAGCAAAAAGTGAGTCCTCTCCGCTGAAAAGTTTTTTGCCTTTCCGGCCAAGTTCACTGGCGATCGACGTCGTCTCTACGGCGTGAACAAACGACTCGGCAACATCTTTACGCGATACCATCCCAGCCCCGATGGGTTCCCATTCGCCCCAGTGATCTTCAAATGAAGTTATGGGATCAGGTCCGTAGTTTCGCACACCTAAATGCGGGATTACTTTTTCTTTCCAGGGATGGATAGGGTATTCAAAAACCGCCCGGGAAATTCCGCCAAAAAGTCCTATCCGGGGCTCCTTTGCTGCAATGGCTATGGCGTTTTCAAGGTAGTCCGGGTCAAGATGATTGTCATCGTCCATAAAAACCAACAGTTCGGCCGACGCTTCGGCAATGCCAGCACACCTTGAAAAGGTCAGCCCTTGTCGTGGTTCGCGGATAATACGAAGGGGCAGGTTTTCTGAATTTTTCATGGAACTGGCGTTCAAAGGCGGTGACGAGTTGTTGTCAACGACAATCACTTCAAATTGCGATTTGTTAAGGGTTTGTTGTTCGAGGGATTCCAATGCCCAATCCAATAAACCCCTGTGAGGGTTATACGTGCAAAGGATCAATGACACCAAAGGAGTATGACCGTCGGACTTCATCATGATATATTTTCCCGATTTTTAAATACAAGGGCGCCGCTATCAAAAAATTCTTTTAGCCATCGATAAAAGACAGCGTGCTCAAGACCGTATTGTTCACAGAGGACGGGAACCGGAATTTTTTCCATCAGATGTTTTTTCAGAATAAAGACTTTTTTCTCCGGGCTGAAATTTGTTTCTTTGAAAGGAATGTTTTTTTCTTCTTTAAAACTGCTGCCGTTGTCCTTCACGGAATCTTCCATTTCATTTTCGGGCGTTGTGACCTGATCCAAAATCTTCAATTTCTTGATAAACATGGAAAACGATCTTAAAGGTTCTGTAATCTTCCAACTTCGACTGGCACAGATATCCTGAATACGGCGTTCAGCAACCTGAATTCTCATGTTTTTCTCTTTTAAGGTTTCAAAATAATACCCGTAGTAATACTGATTGATCATTTCTTCCTTGGATCGTATCTGTTCATCATCTGAGATAAAATGGGTGGGGATGTTGTAATAATAGGATAAATCGTCGATCAGACGTTCTTCTGGGTAATCCTGGCAATTTTCTGTTTTTGCGAGGGAAATGTTCGCGCCTTCAATTCCGTAAACAATGTTCAGTTCGATGGGCTTAAGTTCTTTGCCGAAAGTCTGAACAGGATTTACCGCAGGTTTTGCGGTCAATGCATATTCTCTGTTGGTAGCCGCCAAATTCTTTTGACCGTAAAAATCGATTTCAAGATCATATTCTTTTAGATCAACATGCAGTTGTTTTAATTTTTCAGGAAGTATTTCGTGAAACGCATCGTAAACGGCAAGGGAGTCCTTGAAAGGTTTAAGCGTCCACTGTTTTGGGAAAAACTGTAAGGGGACCTGTAATCTCGTCTGTTTGGTTTTATGATGGATTCCGGGATCTGAAAAGTTCGTTGACAACGATATCCTTGGATAGACAAAATATCTATCCAATTCTATCATATAAGCGATAAAGTATTTTTTCCATGAAGATTCCGCCCATTGAAGAACATTGGCCGGGATTTTATCGGATTCAGTAAAAGTTCGATCTTTATTTTTTTCATACCATTTAATAAAATCCTGCCATTGGGCTTTGCTCCAGCTTTGTCCCCACGATGAGGCGATTTGAAGAAAGAATACGTCGGAACTGTCTTCCAGCGGAAGAAAGCCCATGTAAGCCGTTTCATTATAGCCGTGCGAATAGAGGGAAATTCCAGCGATGTTGCTGTCCGAATCATAAAATTCCATACACTGCCGGGCGTAGGTGTAAAAATAAGGGGAAACAAACAGATCGTCTTCGAGTAAAATAATATTGCCGTACCGGGCCGTAAGGTCACCGCATTCAAGAATATGATGTCTCAAGCCCAGATGATGCTCCTTTTTGACAACTTCTTTATTGCCGTAGGGCCAGTTGAAAGAATCGGCCAGGGAATAAACGTCTTGATTGCCGTTTTTATCAATGCTGATGACCAAATCCACCGGAGAATCATAATAGGCCTTTGAAAGAGAATACAGCAATCGCTTCAGCGGAACATCTCTGTTGTAAGCCACAACGACGATGGTAGGGTTCGTTTTATTCATGGATTTTTTTGCTCCGTGCAAATGACAAGTAAGTTTAAAACGATGGACATAAGAAAACCCGAATTAATTCATTTCAATCAAATACCATATTCTTTTGCTTCTTTCTCGAATCGTCTCTTGATCCATTCGTAAAATTCGATTTCCTCATGAAGTTCTGCCGTTGCAAATTCTTGGAATTCCTTATCTGAAATAAAATCGTATCCTTCCAAATCCACATCCTGGGTAGTATTTTTCACGGGCATCTTCAAATTATTAAAATGAAGCCCATAGGGTTCTAATTTAATGCTCAGCAGTTTGATGCTTCGGTCCATTTGTTCAACGATGCCGGTGAAGAAAAATCGCCTTGCAATTTCTTTTGTCCGTTTCACTCCAAGCCCCTTGGAAAGCTCCAGAACCGGGAGAGGGAAGAAACCACCATTGCGGATGTGCCAATTTACACTTTCTTCAATGGACATCAAATTGAGATTATCCGGCAAAATAGCTTTATGTGCTGCCGATAATGTCTCATAATTTTTCTTGATATATTTAACATAAGAAAAAACCATGCTGAAGGGATGCCGGAAAAATGACACATAGAGCATTATTCGGTTGCCAAGAATTGGAGGAAAATACATGCTCATTGATTGAGACGAAAATACAACTGGTGACAACTCGTTTTGAATCTCTCTCTTAAACAATTCCCATTGAGCTGCTGCCGGTTCTTCAGGATAGTAAAGTTTTACACGACCTGGAAAATTCTGACTGAGAAATTCCTCGAAAGCCTGACCTGCTGCTTTGGGCATATGAACATGAACGATCATGGGCTCAAGATTGTCTCGCTGGCGTCTGCAAATAAACAGCTGCCGAGGGTGTTTTTTATCGTAAAAGATAGTTTTCGGAAATCGATGCGCCTCAACATCGAATAGTTGCATTTGATCTTTTAAAAAGATTGGATCGATTATGTTTTTCATGTCAGAACCATCAAAATTGCACGGCACATCGATAAATAAAACCGGACCCAGTTGGGTTGCATACCTTAGGAAAGGTTTCGGATTGGAAAGCCGATCTAATACATTGAAGGCAAGGACTGCATCATATCTCTCGCCGAGATTCAAAGACCAGGGATAATTCAGATCGTGGATCCAGCATCTTCGCTCGGGATATCGATTTTTCAAATAATGGTAAGCATCCATGTCCGACACACAGCTGTGAACTGTTGCACCGGCCATTTCGAGTGAACTGGTATAATCACTTCCATCATCATATAAGCATAATAAGCGTTTCCCGGCGATCGATGAAAAAACGGATAATAGGCACAAGGTGCGATCATCAAACGAATCATCAACATCGATTTGTTTTTGGTTGCGATAAATACCGTTTTTATCGTCTTCACATAGTGCAAATCGATTATTAAATTGATGAAAAATCGGTTTTTCGAGAACGATACCGATTTCAGCGCAGGATAAATCTTTTTTATAATTATCAGGATTCAAAGCCAAATTCTCGAAATCGCACGGGGAATAGGTTAATAGACCCGGCAATCTGAGAACTTCTTCTTCATTAAAGCCCTCTGTTCCAGGAAACAGAAAAGGGTTGCAATGATCATCAAGTCGAAGGAGGTGCAATTTTTCCAGGGCGGATATAAGATTGGAATTGGTTTCTAAGTCAATGATTCGTTCATTGGAATCGTTCTTGCCAGGAAAAACTGAAAAGGAATCACGCTGATCGAAGAAGTACAACATTGTTAAAAAGGCTTTTCCGCCCGGTCGAAGAAGGCGAAAAATTTCTTTTGTCTGAAACACTCTGTCTTTTAAAGAGAGATGCGAAAAAACTCGTGTACCGATTACCAGGTCAACACTGGAATCAGGAAGGGGTAATGGTTTCTCCGACTCGGTTCGAAGCACTGAAAGACGTTTTG